>CAZLRN010000103.1:0-11957 GCA_964561715.1 uncultured Spirochaetales bacterium | reverse complement strand
GCTAGCTATCGTCCTCTCCGGCAGTTCTCTCTCTTTGAATATCTTGGTTGACCGCCTTCTGGCCAGCAGGGAGAGAAGATCTGCAGATTTCAAGGAAATAGCGCTACGGATCTTTTCCGGCGGGGTGCTGTTGACCAAGAAAGCCTGTGACGGACATATCGCAACGCACTTCTGACAGATGTTGCATATGCGATAATCGATCGCCGGCAGACCGCCAACCTCTGAAATGCAGTAGTCCCCGAAATGTTCAACGCATAAACCGCACCTTTTGCATCTATCGGTGTCGAGAGTAACTGTTGGTCTTATCCTATTCATGGCAAAACCCCCTCAGGGACCGCGCCAGACACTCATACGCCCAACGATACCTTCCAAGATACCGTAGATCCCTTCCCGCGTCCCTACCTATTGTCGGGCACCTGTACAACGCAAAAGAGATTGCCGTCAGGATCCTCCAAGACGACGAAGTCGGCGCCCGGTTCGTATCTCCATGGATAACGGCTTGCACCCAGTTCGATCAGTCTCTTCACTTCCGCTACCTGGTCGTTCGTATAGAGGTCAAAGTGCACCCAATTTCTCCTCCGTCGGCGCCTTTCTCGAGCTTGGAAGGATAGGTTGGGCCCCTTTTCCGAAGGATCACATAAAACCACCCAACCGCCTTGTGCAGGTTGTCTAGGGACATAGTGCAGCGCACTCTGCCAGAACGCCACCATGCGGTCAAACTCGTAGCAATGTATGACAATTGAACCAATTCTCATGGTATCGGCTCCCTTAGCGTCGCCAGGATGACATCAGCTCTCCTTCTGGACGGATGACGTTGAGTCAAGCCGTAGGGCGGCTTGATCGCGAGTCGGCTCGCAGCCGCCCTGTTTGGCAATCTCATTTCGTTGCTGTTACATTGATGCGACGGAAGGTTTCGAAACATCTTCCGTCCTCCTGTTTCGTTCTTTCGATCATTCTGTTCACAACAAAATCCCGGAACGAGGCTTTCACCGGTTCGGCAACGCAGGCAAGGAAGGGAACAATGCTGGGTTGATCAATCCATCGGATTATCGCTTCTACATCGGGGAAGAACCGGTCAGCGTTCTCACCCCAGACTCGTACATTTCGAAGGCGGCTCGATTCAACCAGACTTTTGTACTCGTCAAAGGGGGGCATATGCCATGGCCAATCGAATCCGGCAAAGAAGGTATGAAATTCGTCCTGGTCCATGGCTTCGCGGATTACAGCATAAAGATTCGCACAGTTGCCATCCCCAGCAAATTGGAAGCGGAGGCGTCCACCGATACGGAGCGCTCGGTGAGCATTCTTTAGCAGACGCTGATGGTCTTTCACCCAATGAAGCGCGGCGTTCGAGAACACAACGTCGAACTCATTCTCGAAATCCAGGTTGTTGATATCCAGCCTTCGAAAACGAAGATTGCTACGCTCTTTGGGCAGTGCAGCATCAATCATGCCTTGCGAGGCATCTAGACCCAGAACATTCCCTTCGGGTACGATTTCAGCAATCTGTCTGGTGAGGGCACCGTCTCCGCACCCGAGGTCGAGGACACGCTCAGATCCACGCAGACCGAGCTCGGCAATGAGTTTGGTTCCCCATTCCAGTTGGTGGGCGGATGCTTTTTCGTACTTCTTGCCGTCAAATTCTTGTGTCATGTCTCTTCTTCCCAACCATTGGAATCTTGAGCCTCCAAGCCTGTGCCAACCCGCGCTTGCTTCAGGTGGCTCAAAACGTAGTCTACCGTCTGCTCGACACTCTGCGTCGAGTTATCTACCCACAGCCCTATCCGTGGTGTCTGGCTTCGCAGCGCCTCATCCAGGTCCGCCACCTCTATGCCGACATAGCCCTTCTTGATACGACACGCCTCCCGAGCGGCCACTACTTCCGCCGTAGGGCATAGAACAACCACGTGCAGCCGATGGCCGCTGTAGTAGTCCGCCACCTCCGCAAGGGAAGCCCCCAGGACAATATCCTGATAGACTACGGTAAAGTTCGCCTTCAGATACAGGTGGGCCGCTGCGGCAGCGATGCGGTAGCGCAAGCGCAACTGCTCGGTAGCCTCACGGGAGAGCACCGCCTTCATCTGTGCGCGGCCGCTGATTATCATCCGGCGGAACATATCCCCTCGAAGGTGTACGCTGCGGGGAAGCCGTTCTGCCAGCCTCTGGGCGATAGTAGACTTACCCGCCGCCATTATCCCTGTGATGAGGATGATCGGCGGCTCAGAGGTATCAAAGGACTCATTTCTCATCCGCTCTACAACTCCCTAATCCAGAGGCAGCAAGCCATTCGTTATACGCCATCATCGCCGACATGAGGTTTTCTCGATCCCGAATCGCTGCGTCCTGATCAAGAGCCTTTCGTTTTTCTTCATCACTCAATGAGTTCCATCCGTCTTCGTCTCCGTGTGCAAGGCGCAGAAACTTCATTTCTAATCCCAATCTGCTGTTGGTGAAAAGCACCCTATAGGGCTTTCATAGACGTTTATCTCGTCATCGCCCGCTTAAATGCATCAACACCTTCGTTTACGGCCCGCGTTGCGATCTCGGACGGAGTCAAGAAGTCAAAACTGTGAACGGCGCCCGGATAGTTGTGCAGCTCCACTTGAACGCCGTCCTCCATCAGCCGCATCGCGTAGACTATTGCTTCGTCACGTAGTGGATCGTGCTCACAGGTCATCATATAGGCTGGTGGCAATCCTGATAAATCTTTTGCACGCACAGGGGCCGCATAGGGCGACACGTTCTTGCGGTCTCTGCCGATGTAATGATTCCACATATCAAGGCAGTTCTGATAATCCCAAACATACAGACCTGCGCCATCCTTCATCGATGGCGTCTCACACCGGTCATCGATTACCGGACAAAAAAGCATTTGAAACGCTACATCGGGGCCACCGCGATCCCGTGCCATCAGAGCAACTGCGGCCGTCAGGTTTCCGCCAGCGCTTGCACCACCAATCGCGATTTTAGACGAATCGATCTTCAGATCTGCCGCATTGTCCACCACCCACCGTAGGGCTGCATAGCAATCCTCAACTCCTGCTGGAAAGGGGTTTTCAGGGGCAAGACGGTAATCAACGCCAACAGAAACCGCCCCACCCTCTGCCGCCATAATCAGACAGCGAGGATGCTCCATCTCCAGATCTCCTAGAATGAAACCGCCGCCGTGGAAATTGACAAAGCCTGCTCCCGGCCCCTTTCGGTCTTTCGGCATATAGATTCGAATCAGCACATCTGGCGCCCCCTCTGGTCCCGGGATCGTTCGCTCTATTTCTTCGACCCGCTCGTCAGTCGGTCGCTCGATGCCTTGAGCTGCCTGAGCCTCACGGTATTCGTTGAGCGTAGCCCTCGCCCTGAGTGCATCGGAGACATCAAATCGAGGTAAGGCCGCTGCCAGTTCTTCGACCACAGGATCATATAACCGATTTGCATTCATAAGATACTCCTTGAGAAGAGGTACGCGCACGGCTGCAGATTGTCATCCGTCATCGAGCGTATGGTTAGCGGTACACTCATTCCCGCCGATTGTAGAGCTTGCCTTCAATAATCAAGGGCTAAAACCAACGCACAGGTCGATACACATCTGCGGATCATATCTATTTAAGCCCGTACACCTGCCTTGGAGCAAGATACTCTGGGTATCTTTCGATAAGAGTACGGCGAAGGAGGTAGCAGAAGTGGCATTCATCGACATAATCAAGCTCGTGCTCTACGTTGTACTTCCTCGCCAAAAGGGCGGGGCCCCCCTCAACAAGCGGACCGCATATGGGATGTGACTCGGCCTCGTATTCGGATAAAAGCACAGAAAGTGGAAGTTCCCACATGTTCCCCATACTCAGGCCCTGGCACAGGTGAACGTGACCGTAATGGTCTATATGTATTCTCGAAGGCGATTGGAGATCTTCGAATGGACATGTCGTGAGTTCGCGCCAGGGTCTTCGAGGCAGCCCCTCAGTCAACTTCTCGACAGCTCTTCCCCTGAACATTGCGCCCCCACCGATTATGGGGCTACCTTTGTCCTGGCCTTGCCCAGGCTTCGCTTCAACAAAGGGGGCTTGAATGCAAATGGGGCCAGTCGGTATCCCGAGCTTGCGTGCCGCGGCTAAAGCATACTTAGCCGGGCTGTCGTCTTCTCGATAATGGAACAAATCGTCGCTGATACTGAGGTATGCTACACCACAGTCCAGTAGAGGACGAAGCCAAACCTCAGCATCATCTTCGGAAATAGCTCCGTATGCATTGGTCACGATCCCGACTTTGAATCCCATGTCTCGTGCAAGCTTGACGCCTTCAAGCATTGATGGATAAAAGAGAAAGGGTTCCCCTCCTTCGAAGTATATCCATTCCACGGTGCCGATTCTTCGCGATTCACTGAGTGCAGAACGGATTTGCTGCAAGCTCATAGCACCTTGCGCGTTGGGGCTTGAATAAAGGAAGCAATGGTCACACTCGAGGTTGCACTTGTACGTCATGAGAATGTGAACACCGGTCAACATGTCTATTCCTCTTTACACATAGCTTCTCACATAGCGCCTTTTGCTTCGTTACTCCAGCGATATAACGATTTTCTCGTTCTTTTTATGTTCCTCGATCTCCACAAGCGTCCCCTGTACGTCTGGATTTTGAGATAGCTTGATCAATTCGTCGAGATCGATCCCCTCCGCTTGAAGTGCCACGACTGCCCTTTTAGGAATCAGTTTGGATGCAACGTTGAGTACACTTCCTGGAATAGTAACAGTCGTATCCGGTTGGGATTCACCATGCTTGAAAACTCGAATCTTTACATCAGCCATAATTTCATCCTTTCACCATTTCTTTAAACACCGTTCCCACGGTTGGCTATTATGAACTCGCCCCTCCAAAGCCACCATAGCTTTTTCGCAGTCCAGAGCAGCTTAAGGCCCATCCAACTTCAGTCCTGCCTTTTTCGGGAATTTTCGTTTCCCAATCACGTTTCCATCTATTTTAGATAGAAATTTAGATAGAAACAAACCTCTCCTCGACTGAAAGCATGATGTTAGTCCACAAGGACAGTTTTTTTTAGTATTTTCCGACCTTTCCACAAAAGCCATAGGGCAAGTAGCACTTCTCCGATAAAAGTAAACATACCGATTGACAATCCATAGCTGGGTGAAAGCAACTCTCCAAAACTGTCTATCAAATAACCAAAGGATGCAATAATCACCAAGACACCAAGTAATTTGGGAATATATCCTGACTTATATACTAAATAGCCGAGCAAAAGCATATGAAGACCAAAAACTGCTAAACCGATATCCCATCCATGGTAAAACGCATTGATGAATACCATCGCTTGATCGTGAGATTGCCCTTTTTCTAAAATGTGAATAACAGTGAATAGATTATTCAAAGCTGCCGCAAAAATAGCTGCATACACCACTCTGAACCAGGCCATAAGCAAAGCGAGGCTTTCGTTCACCGGCTTGAGGAATATGTTGAGCGCCCAAGCCACAATTACATCAAGAATAATTACAATCAAAAAAGCGCAAGTAATGACTCGAAACAGTAGCTGATTCGAAATAATCGTGTTCGCCGTTTTCGTTGCATCGGCTGGTTCAATAAAATTCTGAAGTATCGGAAAACTAACAAACGCCAGTATCGTCATGATGACTAGACAAATACCTGCTATTAGCGCTGCTTTTGACAATGATATTTCAGGAAACCCTGCAGCGTCTTTTTTTTCATCCATATTATTTTTCATAAGTTGCCCCCCTTGCTACCTTAACGGCTTCTTTTATCATCATTGTATCTAGCTTTACCTCCCCTCTATCAAGAACAATGCTAGTGACATTAATACCCAACTTCTGGAATTCTTTGTCCGTTTCAATTGTCTATCCAGTTTCTCACCCGGTCTCTTATGTGCTGGTTTTCTATACACACAACACAACGAACCTGTTTAGGAATGCGCCACTGCTGAGAAGAGAAGCGCCCTCACAGTAGGCGCGTCGTGGCGACAGACGTTCCATGGCAGCAGACGTGGCTCTTCTTTGACCACGGCATATTCTTGCGCTATAATGCGCAGGCATCGGGTGATCCCGAATCCGGCGGAGTCGTGCTATCAGGAGTGAAGTCAAAATGTACAAAATCTTGTCCGAAGTCAGGAACTTCAGCGCGGACCTTCTCGAGGAGTTCAGCCAGCTCGAAATAGACATGGTGGGCCCCCTTCCGAGAGAAGAGTTAATGGAGATAATCCCGAAATATCAGGGCGCTATTGTTGGCGATCGCATAGATTTCGATGAAGAGTTCTTTCGAACCGCCGCTAACCTGAAGATTCTCAGCCGGTTTGGAGCGGGGATCAACAATGTGGACGTCAAATCCGCCTCGGACCATGGAATCATCGTAACAAATGCACCGGGAGCTAATGCGAATTCGGTGGCAGAGCACACCATTGGCTTGATACTGGCGGCAAACAAAAACATAGCTGCTTTGGACCACGGTGTGAAGGCAGGAAAATGGCCCAGAGAGCTGGGCACTGGATTCGATTTGAACGGCAAGGTCCACGGTCAGGTCGGCTTCGGAAGAGTCGGGTCTTTGGTTGCTGCTAAATGCAGGGCAGCTTTCAATATGGAAGTGCTTGTGTATGATCCCTACGTCCCTGAGGGCAAAATAAAGGAATTGGTTTCAGGCGCAAAAGTGGAGTTGGATGATCTGCTGGCAAAGAGCGACGTGGTATCGATAAATCTCCCAAGTACGGAAGAAACCAGGGGACTATTCGATTACGACAAGTTCAAGAAAATGAAAAAAACAGCCATATTTGTGAATACAGGCAGAGGCGATCTGGTAGTCGAGGCTGACCTGGTCAGAGCGATGAAGGAAGGGCAGTTGTTCGCAGTTGGCCTCGATGTAATGGAAGAGGAACCTCCGAAGAGTGACAATCCGCTGTTCGACCTCGAGAGAATCGTAATCACGCCGCACTCGGCATCCTTCACCCCCGAAGCATTTAACAAAGTCTGTCGCGTGATTTTGACCGATCAGCTTTTAGTGATGGAAGGCAAACAGCCTCAATTTCCCTGCTCTCCTCCTCCTCCTTTGTCTTCTTGATTTTTTTCAATTGGCTCTCATAACTTTTCAACTTCCGCTCGAAGTTTCTTGGCTGCATCCAGCGAAATGCTTCGCTAAGAGACCAAATGTTGTTTTTCGAGATCCCAGGTAAAAAATTGTCTCTAAAAAGTATGAAGGCATTTACATTATAATGGTTTAACCATTATAATACCGTCAATACTATGTTCAAAAAAGCGACACAGAACCGTGTTTTTCAAAACGTCATCGATCAGATCCAGGAGGCTGTACTCCAGGGAAAGCTGCAGGAGGGGGAGAAGCTTCCTGCCGAGAGGGAGCTTTCGCAGCTGTTCGGCACCAGCCGCTGGACACTCCGGGAAGCCCTCCGTGTTCTCGAGCAGAAGGGCCTGATCACAATCAAAACTGGAGCAAGGGGAGGGGCTTTCGTAAAAACCGTTCATCACGACACGGTGAGCGAAAGTCTGGCCCTGCTGATCAGGTCTCAGAAGGTTCTCTTGAAGGAGCTGGCAGAGTTTCGGGAGGGAATTGAAGGGATCGTGGCCGGTCTGGCCGCCTCGAGGGCTACGGTCCGGGACATTGAAGGCTTGAAGAGCCTCCTGGAAGAGGCAAGAGCAAATATGGAGGCTGGACTCTCCAACTGGCAGGAGTTTATCCGCGTGGACAGCCGGCTGCACATGGCTCTCGCCCGCATTAGCAGGAATGCCATGTACGAGTTAGTTCTGAACACGGTACACGACAACATCAACCGATACTACGATCGACTTCTCGCCAAAGAGGGGCGAGTCATGAAGAGAAATTACCGCGATCTGTGCCGGATGGTGGAGGCCGTGGAGAACGGACGCGATGAGCAGGCATGCGATGTCGCGCGGGAGCACGTTCGCTGGTTTAGCCGGCTGATGATGAGCAGACAACAGGAGTCGGAAAAGCAGGGTGAATAGGCAGCTCGAGCTGCTTCATCATAAGACCATTGAAAGGAAGCGCTTATGATCAATGCCAAAGCTTCTGTTCCCTTGCCGCTAAACGAACCTGTTTTGAGCTATGCCCCCGGGACTCAGGAACGCCAAAGGCTGAAGGCAAAGCTGGCGGAGCTGAGAGAAGGGCAAATCGAAATCCCTCTCATCATAGACGGGAAAGAGGTCAAAACAGGAAACCTGGGCCAATGTGTTCTTCCACATGACCACGAAACGGTGATCGGGATGTACCATAAAGCGGGAGAAAAGGAAGTGAGGATCGCCGTCCAGGCTGCTTTGAATGCCGCTGGGAAATGGGCGGCTATGGACTGGGAGGAGCGAATGGCTGTCTTCTTAAAAGCTGCCGATCTGCTCGCCGGATCCCGAAGAGTGCTGGCCAACGCCTCCTGTATGATGGCTCTGAGCAAGAACGTCTTTCAGGCCGAGATCGACTCGGCCTGCGAGTTGATCGATTTCCTGCGCTTCAATTCCTACTACGCAATGCAGATCTATGAACAGCAGCCTCTTCTCTCCTCCCGGGGTTCCTGGAACCGAATGGAGTACCGCCCTTTGGAAGGCTTTGTCTTGGCGGTGACGCCCTTCAATTTCGCCTCCATCGCGGGAAACCTTCCCTCGGCACCAGCTATCATGGGAAATGTGTGCCTCTTGAAACCGGCCTCCAACGCCGTTTATTCGTCCTATCGTATCATGCAGGTTTTTCAGGAAGCGGGCCTGCCCGACGGTGTCATCAATTTCATCCCCGGCGAGGGGAGTGAGATCGGCCCTGTGATCTTGAGCATGCCGGAGCTGGCGGGTATTCACTTCACCGGATCCACGGATACCTTCCAGCAGATCTGGAGAACGGTTGGCGAGAACATCAAAAGCTACAGGTCCTACCCCAGGATTGTAGGGGAGACGGGAGGCAAGAATTTCGTATTCGCCCACAGGAGCGCTGGAATCGAAGAGCTGGGCACGGCTCTTATCCGTGGGGCCTACGAGTACCAGGGTCAGAAATGCTCCGCCGCATCCAGGGCCTATATTCCGCGAAGCGTCTGGGGCGACCTCAGGGACTATCTGCTTGAGGAACTTCCCACAATCAGGGTCGGAGGAGTGGAGGATTTCAGCAACTTCATGAACGCGGTCATCGACGAGAAGGCCTTCCGCCGCATCAGCGGATACTTGGAATACGCGGGCAAAGCGAAAGAGGCCGAAATCCTTTTCGGGGGCGAAGCCGACGACAGCAGAGGATATTTCATCCAGCCCACTCTTATCCTTACCACTGATCCACAGTTTCGCACGATGCGGGAAGAGATCTTCGGCCCTGTGCTTACCGTCTATGTGTACGAGGACAGTCACTACGAGGAAGCCTTGCATCTCTGTGACGAGACTTCACCTTACGGGCTGACCGGAGCGGTGTTCGCCCGGCAGCGCGATGCAGTGGTCACCGCCCGCCGTGTTCTGACGAACTGTGCCGGCAATTTTTACATCAACGACAAGCCCACCGGGGCCGTTGTGGGCCAGCAGCCTTTTGGCGGGGGACGAGCCAGCGGTACAAACGACAAGGCGGGAAGCTTGCTGAACCTGCTGCGCTGGGTCAGCCCGCAGAGCATCAAGGAGAGCTTCGTCCCTCCAACCGATTACCGTTATCCCTTCATGGCTGAAAGCTAAGCTGAGGCGGGAATCCGCATGCCGAAAGACCTGATTCTTGTGAGAGTGGCAAACGATTATTCTTACCTGACCACCTGCACAGCATGACTGCAATGATTCATCCGCTTTGCTCCGTCTTGCCCCACCACTACGATATCCTCGATACGGATCCCGAACCGTCCGGGCAAATAGATCCCTGGCTCCACGGAGAAGGCCATTCCCTCCTCCAGCTCCAGATGATTGCTGGACGTAATGTAGGGTTCTTCATGGACCTCGAGCCCGATACCGTGACCGGTCCTGTGGATGAATCTTTCACCGTAGCCTGCTGTCTCTATCTCCTCTCTGGCGGTTCGATCTACAGTCTGCGCTGTAACACCCGGCTTTATCGACTGCACGGCTTTCTCCTGGGCCCTATCGACGATCTCATGGACCCTCTGGATCTCCTTGGTTGCTTCTCGACAGACAATGGTACGTGTGATGTCCGAGCAGTAGCCCTGAATCTTGCATCCGTAATCCAGTACCACCACATCCCCTTGCTCGATCTTTCTCTTGCTGGCCCTGTGGTGAGGCAGGGAGCTGTTCGGCCCGGATGCTACGATAGCCTCAAAGGCGATCTTGTCGGCTCCCCTTTTCATCATCGCTTGCTCGAGGGCTGCGGCCAGGGCGAGCTCAGTCATTCCTACAATTTCAAGCCCTATGACCTCCTCGAAGGCTCGATCCGCAATTGCTCCGGCCTCCTCGAGGCAGCGGATCTCCTCCGGAGTCTTCCGCATCCTCAACGGCTTCATAATCCGGGAAGCCAGAGAGAACTCTGCGCCAGAAATCACCTGCTTCAGTATGAGTAAAAACACGGCCCACATGCTGTCATCCACGAGAACTCTGGAAGCTTCGGGTGCCAGCTCCGCCACCGTTCGGCTGAGCGACTCTGCTGGATCGTCCGAGTCCTTCCAGACGCAGACGTCCACAAGAGGCGATTCTTCCCTGATCTGCCGTTCATAGAGCTCTGGGGCCAGGAAGACGGGACTGCCTTCCCGAGGCAGAATAAAGAAAAGCAGGCGCTCGCTCGGTTCATCGTAAAAGCCGCTTAAGTAAAGCATGTTGGTACTGGGAGAGAGGACCAGCAAATCGTAATCCTGCTCAGCGAGCAGCCTTTGAGCCTTCGCAACTCTATTCGTCGGGATCTCCATATTTCACCTCGAAATGCTATCCGCCCTCCCTTTCCTCTGCCAATGCTGCAGTAACCTTCTCGATACCTCGCTGGCGTATTTTCAAGCCTGTTTCCTCCGTTTCGCTCTGAGTCTCTGTGTGGCTTCGAGATCCACTCTCATCTCCCTCGCGTTCACTACCACACCGTAGTCCCGCTTCGCACTTTCGGGAGAGATGTACCCATTGATCACATCATCGAGAACCTGGCTCGGCTCTCTCTCCAGGGCAGAGCCGTAACCTCCTCCGCCTCCTGTCCGAAAGCTCACAACCTCATCTTCTTTAAGGGGAAGGTTTGAGATCTTCCGCCACGTCTCCTCTTTCCCATCGTTTCTGTAAACAACCGTAATGCTGGGCTTGCCGTCTTTCCCTCCGAACAGGCCCCAGGGAGGAGTGTACTTGACCCTGTCCGTTGTCACGGGGAGCCCGGCATCATGACCGATGATGCGGTAATCCCTGATAACCCCAAGCCCTCCTCGAAACCTGCCGGGCCCGCCGGAATCTTGTTGCAGCTCGAATCGCTCCCCGCGCCAGGGATATCGCACCTCGGCCACCTCGACCGGGACGTTGTATGTATCGCCCAGGTCCATCGAGAACAGGGCATTCTCTCCATCTTCATAGGGTTTACCTCCATAGCCGCCCGCATCTCCTTCTGAGCACACGTAATACCTGCCTGTCCGCGGGTCTGTCCCGTAGATGAAGTTCGCCATGGAATCGCCGAAATGTCCGGCCCTCACCTTGTCGGGCATCACAGGCGCCAGAGCCTTCAGTATCAGATCCGGTATCGTTGTGGTGGGAACCGGCCACATGGCACAGGCAGCGGGGAATTTCGGATTCAACAGGCTGCCCTCCGGAATGATGATTTCGAGCGGACGGAAGAAACCCTCATTGCTTGGCAGCTGCGGTGTGGTGACGATCTTGAATCCGTACCTGGCCGAAGAGATAGCCGAGGGCTCCGGGACATTCATCGGGCCCCGGCATTGCCCGTCGGTTCCCGTAAAGTCCATGGTCATTTCCTCGTCTTTTACGGTTATGGTTAGCCTTACCCACACCTTTTCGTCGAGCGGCTCATCGTCGTTTCCGTCTCCATCGAGGAGGGCTTCGGCGGAATAGCTG
>CAZLRN010000102.1:6540-12039 GCA_964561715.1 uncultured Spirochaetales bacterium | reverse complement strand
ATATAGAAAATAGGCTAAATTGCTTGGGTTGCGGGCGGGCCGCGTAGGTCGCAGCCAACGATAAGACCAGGAGGTCATCTATGACCGGGAGGTCATTTAAGACCAAGAGGTCATTTAAGACCGGGAGGTCGTCATGTGTTTAGCTGTGCCCCTCGAGATAAGCAGAGTGCTGGACGGCGAGCGAGCTCTCGTCAAACAAGGCTTGGGCGAGTTGGAGATCAACGTTTCTCTGCTCAACGAACCCAAACCCGGTGACTTTGTTATCGTACACGCAGGATTCGGCATCGAAAAACTCGATCTCGAAGAGGCAAACAAGCGACTGGAACTGTTCCGCGAAATCGACGCTTTGTCCGATGCTCCGAAGTCCAATGATCACGACTAACAGCTTAAAGCAGGAACTGAGCGATCCCAATCTGGCTCGACCCATTCTGGCTGAAATCCGAAAGATTGCCGGAGATCTCGATAGAAGGGTTCAGATCATGGAGGTATGTGGCACCCATACCGTTGCTCTTCGAAGAGCCGGAATCCACTCCCTTCTTCCAGAGAACGTCATCCTGGTATCCGGACCCGGCTGTCCCGTCTGTGTGACGCCTTCGAGCTACATCGATAACGCCCTGAAACTGGTCGAGGAGAAGCAGGCTCGGATAGCAACCTTTGGCGACATGATGAAGGTACCGGGCTCGAACGGCCGCTCCCTCAGCACCTTTACAGGCACCGGCCAGGTGAAAATGATCTACTCACCGGCAGAGCTGCTCGATATGATAGGCACCGAACCCGTTGTCTTCCTGGGAATCGGCTTTGAAACCACGATACCGGCGGTGGCTTCAGTCTTTCTGGCAGCCCACAGGAAGAAGCTCAAGAATCTCTTTCTCTACACCGCTTTCAAGACTGTGCCCAACGCCCTGCGCGCCCTGCTGAAGGATCCTCATAGCAAAATCGACGGCTTTCTCCTGCCGGGACATGTCTCGGTCATCATAGGCAGACAAGCCTATGCCTTTTTAGAGGGAGAGAGAGGCGTACCGGGTGTCATTGCCGGCTTTGAGCCTGTCGACATGCTTCTGGGCATACTGATGATTCTTCGGCAGCTCCACGCTAAAGCCTGCCTAGTAGAGAATGCCTACCCCCGAGCCGTCAGGGAGGAGGGAAATTCCAAGGCCCGCGCCGTGATCGACGAGCTTCTCGAGCCGAGAGACGACCTTTGGCGGGGTCTGGGAACCATCCCTTTGAGCGGAATGGGACTCAGAGAGGCCTTCGCCGAAAGGGATGCCGCGTACGTGTTCGGACTGCCCGAGCTGGTTGATCGCGATCCCCCCGGCTGCCTCTGCGGTAGTGTCATTCAGGGCAAAAATACCCCTACAGATTGCCATCTCTTCGGTAAGGGGTGCACTCCCGACCACCCCGTCGGGCCTTGCATGGTTTCCTCAGAGGGCACCTGTGCCGCATATCTCCGCTACCAGGAGATCACCCATTGAGCGCCTCCCCGGAACCACGCACTGTCAAGCTCGAACACGGAAGCGGGGGAGCCCTCTCTCGAGAGCTCGTCGAATCAATTATCTATCCATGCTTCCGAGGCTCAGACTACCGAGAGCTGTCGGACGCATCGAAGGTGGAGATAAGCGGGCAGATCCTGGTCACCACTGACACCTACGTCGTGGATCCGCTCTTCTTTCCAGGAGGAGATATAGGGAAACTGGCGGTTTTCGGCACCTGCAACGACCTGGCCGTTTGCGGCGCCAAACCTCGTTTTCTCACACTGGGGTTCGTTTTGGAGGAAGGGCTTGCCCTTGAAGACCTCCGGCGCATCTTGCAGTCAATATCGGAGGCTGCTCGAGAAGCAAAGGTCAAGATTGTTACCGGCGATACGAAAGTCGTGCCTCGCGGAAAGGGAGGGGGCATTTTCATCAACACCACCGGTATCGGCCAGGGCATGGTTTCTGACGCTATGAGCCCGTCCAGGGTACAGGCGGGAGATGCCGTCATCGTATCCGGTCCCGTGGGTTCGCACGGCACAACGATTCTCGCCGTCCGGGAATCGCTCAGCGTCGGTAGCCGGCTTTCCTCGGATTGCGCCTTTCTCTATCCTCTCTGCGAGAAGCTCTACGAGCTGAAAGGGGAGCTGCGCTTTCTGCGGGATGCCACAAGGGGAGGGGTGGCGGCAATCCTCAATGAGATCGTCACTGATCAGACCTACAGCATCTGGATCGAGGAACAGCAAATCCCAGTCGAGAAAAATGTAGCCGCGGCAGCGGAGATTCTCGGACTTAACCCTCTGGAAATTGCGAACGAGGGGGTGATGATCGCTATTGTAGCCGGAGCCGAGGCCGAGGGCGCTCTTGCCAGACTCAAAGAACACCCCTTGGGAAGGGAGGCCAGGATCATCGGCAAAGTGAGAGAGACGAATCCCGGCAGGGTGATTCTCCTGACTCCCATAGGCGGGCGCCGCATCCTCGATTTCCCGCGAGGTCTCATTCTGCCCAGAATTTGCTGAGGCTTTTCCTGTCATACCTTTCCTGCCATAATGCATATCGTTGGCTGCGCCCGCAACCCAATCAATTTAGTCCATTTTAGATATGCATGCCAACTGCTTGCAGAAGCAAGCTACTTGCAGAGCAAGCTTGTAGCAATTCCGACTCAGATCGATTTCGGAAAATCTTGCTGGAATAACAAGAAACTGAGCCGGAATTGCACATTGGAGGCCTATCATGTCTTACCTCAATGTCGATATCACAAGAGTCGATCCGGCTCTCAGGAAGGGACTGGAAATTCTCCGCCCTATCCTGCCGCTTCGATTTTCCGCTAAAAGCGGCAGAACCAACGTCACATTTCAAAAATCCTCCGATCCTCCGGGCGTCACAGTCGAGGGGTCGAGTGTTACGGTCCGCTATTCACAGCAGGCTCACGCCTTTCGACTCCTCGGAATTCTTGCAGGCCAGGTCAAACGAGACAGGCCGCTTGAAAACATCGAGGAGGTTTGGGAGTTTTCTCTTGTCTCCGTCATGCTGGATGTATCGAGAAACGCAGCCCCGAAGCTGGAGACGCTGAAGCGGCTTCTGATGCATCTCGCCCTAATGGGCATCAACGGCTTCATGCTCTATGCAGAAACCAACTATGAGATTCCAGGAGAGCCTTATTGGGGACACAACACCGGCCGATACAGCCTTGGAGAGCTAAAGGAGCTGGACCGCTTCGCCGCCGATTTGGGCATCGAGATGTTCCCCTGCATTCAGACCCTGGCCCACCTTAGAAGAGCTCTGCACTGGGAGGCCTACAGAGGGATTAAAGACACCGAAACCGTTATGATGGTGGACGAGCCAGCTACCTACGAGTTGATCGACAGGATGATCAAAGCGGCTACTAGACCTTTTCGGTCGAAGAGAATTCACATTGGAATGGATGAGGCGTGGGATCTGGGCCTGGGCGCCTATCTGAAGAAAAATGGATATACCAAGCCCTACGATCTCATGAAGAGCCACTTGAGCCAGGTTCTGGCGATCCTCTCTCAATACGATCTCAAACCCATGATGTGGGCGGATATGTTCTTCAGAGCCGGCTCACAGTCCGGGGCATATTATGACAGAGACGTAAAGCTCTCTAAAAACATCAAAAGCAGCATCCCCAAGAGTGTCTCTCTGGTTTACTGGGACTATTATCATTTTGACGAGCCGACGTATCTCTACTGGATCGACCGTCACCTGGAGCTGGTGCCGAAGGACCGCCTTGTTATGGCACCAGGGGCACAGACGTGGAACAGGTTCTGGACCCACTACCCCTACGCCTTTTCCACTATAAAACCTGCTGTCGCGGCATGCCGAAAGAGGGGAATCAAAGATATCGTGCTCACGGCTTGGGGAGACGACGGAAACGAATGCGACCTCTACTCGATGTTTCCGGCTCTCCAGTTCTTCGCAGATCAGGCCTATGCCAAGAAATTTGACTTCCAGAGATTCACCGACAACCTGCTTGGCACCTGCGGTATAGAGCACTCCCAGTGGGAGAGCGCCGGAATGCTCGATTCGCCCCCATTTCTGAAACCCAACAAACTCCAGAACAACATCTCCAAAGCCCTGCTGTGGGAGGATCCCCTTTTCGGCATACTGCAGCCGAATCTGGAGGGGCTTCCGCTGCGATCCCATTTCGAGAAGTTGGCCGCCAGACTGGATTCTTCCCTGAAAAAAGCAGGAAACAAAGGCAAATCCCCCTTCAACAGCAGGCTGCGCTTACCCCACCTGTTGGCCCGTATCCTGGCGGTGAAATGCGATCTGCCGGCTCGTCTATACAGAGCTTACCGAAACAACGACAGAGCGACTCTGGACCATATAATCCGGACGGACCTGCCCTTCCTGCGCCGAGAGATCACACGTCTATGGCATCTCCATCGAGAGTTTTGGTATGAGACCTACAAGGCTCACGGCTGGGAAACTTTGGAAAATCGCTACGGCGGGCTACTTTCGAGATTGCACTCGACTCAGACATCCCTCGAGTCGTACCTCTGCGGAAAACTCGATGGTATAGAAGAACTGGAGGGCAGATGCCTGAAAATGCTCAAGTTGAGCAAGGGCAAGCTGCCGACACTCAAGCATGCGGCCTGCTACACCGGGACTCCCAGCGCCGTCAACTGAGGTTCCCAGCGCAAGGGATACTACTCTTTTATATCGAGGAGAACAACAATCTTGGACCAGGCCTGAGTCCTGTACTGGTTGTACTCCTCGGCTTTGCTCTTGCTTCCTGTCTCGACGTACTGCACATAGCTTTGAGCCTGCCCTGAAAGCAGGTCAAAGGTGTTGATCATCTCTGATACGAACTGCACATCATCGTCACTGAGCCTTCCGGCGTCTTTAAGATTTTCCAGGCTCTTCTTGGAGCTTTGGGCCATCCCTGCCAGGCTCTGCAGGAGACTGGCTGTGGTTGCGTCATCGTATACGTCATGAGCATGTCCGTCAGAAATCGATCCCACGGCCATATAGGTGGCGTACATTGTCGATGCGCCCAACGCCCCAATTGTGGTGAGTTCTTCGTTGTCAGCGGAGAGAGGAAGCACGAAGAGACATAGAACAGCGAACAGTAAAATAAGTCGTTTTGCCAATCTCCTTCTCCTTTTATCAATCCTCTATGGGCATGGGATTGCAGAGATTCCTATCGCTATCTGCAACTCGCCCGCAGTTAAAACAGATGTACTGGGGATTTTTGGTAACTTCTTTTATCTGATCAAAGAGTCCTTTGCTGGCAAGCACACAAATGTGACCCTGATGTTCGCCTTTGCATTCGGAATCAGCCATCCCATTCCTCCCTATATCGTCCCAATCGGAATGCCCCACATCATAAAGGTTTCCTCCCGTTGCATCAAGGAGAAGCCCGTCAATGTAGTCTCAGGATCTCCCAGTTACGTTTTTTTGCGATCCTCCTCAACCGAAAGTCAGGATTCACAGCAACCGGCCGTCCCACCACTTCGAGCAGAGGGAGATCGTGAAAGCTGTCAGAGTAGAAGGAGCAGTTATGGAG
>CAZLRN010000102.1:0-6530 GCA_964561715.1 uncultured Spirochaetales bacterium | reverse complement strand
CCTTTGGACGAACTCGGCCACCCGCCTCTTTTTTTCCACACCAAACAACGGAGGTGACAGAAAGCGGCCTGTGCATCTACCGTCTATGAATTCGAGACGGGAAGCGATTATTTCCGTCACTCCCAGAAAGTCGGCCAGTGGTTTTATGACAACATCAAGCGACGAAGTCGCTAGAACGATCTGCCTCCCGCTGATTCTCAATCCATTAACCAACTCGAGGGCCTGAGCGAAGATGTCCCCCTTTAGCCCCTCCTCAAAACTCCTGAGGGATAGCCGTTTGATTTCAGCAATCTCTCTGTCTTTCAGCTCGGGAAATCCCCGCCTATACAGCTCTCGATCCAGGTTGCCGAAGAAGAAGCCTCCAAGGCGGTACTTCAGATAATAAAGGGGAAGTGTGAAGTAGAGACGTGGAGGCAGGAATCCTCGGCGAATGCCTTGCATCACAAAGTGCCGCCCCGAAGATCGCCGTGTAATCGTGTGATCCACGTCGAAAATCTCCATAGAGCCTTTCAGCATAAGATTCCTGGGGGCTTTGGTTTGACCATTGACAAGAGATTATGCGACGTATCCGGGGAGAACAGGAAGACGCATGCGGAAGATTTTTTTTCCTTCGAAATCCCCCATCTCGACAAAAAAATTGACGAAGGTGACATGGGAGATCAGCAAAACCTCTTCGGTGATATAGAAATTGCCCGGCTTGGCGAATTGCTGTCCCAGGTGATAGATATGGTTGAGAGAGTCCGAAATCACGTGACCGGTCCCTACCTCTGTATACGCCAGGTTCCCGATGCTCAAGGCGAGACGAAAGGAAATAAAATTCGGAAAAACCGACTCCTCGACGTCATAGAGGTGTTTGTGCAGGATGATGCGGAATCCGCACTTCAACGCATCGCTCTGCTCGAGATTAAAGGGAAAGAGGATCACGCCACCAAAACCGGACCATATCCATATACGACCGTTGAAGGATCCGACTAAGCTCTCGATATATTTTCTGAATGAGCCAAGGGCTTGAGCGAGGGTATCTCTCCCGTACATTCGCTCCATCTCGACAGCTCCGTCGAGCTCTACGTACATCAGACAGAAAGTGTACTCTCTTCCCGGTACGATTTCCTTCCAATCGTTTCCGGAGCTGATATAAGCCGACTTGAAGACCTCTCCCCTCCTCTCTTCCACGTTTTGGGGCTGAGCCCTTCCCGTGTCAGAGATATACTCTAAAACCTGTTTCACCCTTTTAAGGTTGACGCCGCTTTTAATCGTGTTCTTGTCGACGTAATCAACAGCACCTTGGTGAAAGAGATTCGCTACATCCTTAATTTTGTTCAGGGGGTCCAGCAGTGCGTAAAAAAGGTGATCCGATCTCGAAAGGGTGCGCAGGTACCGAGAAATTTGCTTGGACTCAAGTCCCGAAAGATCGAGATACGCGAGGGATCCGGGCTTAGCTTTTTTCAGGACTTTATTGATCTCTTTACGGGCAAAAAACTGGGGTTTGCCAATTTCGGCGCTCCCACGCTTAAGAGAAAAGTATCCGTCCGCCTTACGGGAATCTGAAAAGACCAGTATATCCAAATACTACTCCCACTCTAGGGTGTATCGATAGAGATTATTTCTAGAGGATATCTGAACGGGCCTGAAAAAGCTTTCGAGCTTGGTGCCCAAATCGGTGTAGACACTAGGAGAAATCGTCAGACTATCAGAGACGGCGTATTCTGCTTCGATCTCGACAAGCCTGTTAATTGTGTCACTCCTTATCTCGTTCACATTGGGGAAAAACTGACAGGGACCTGTGTGTGCTGCAATACGTATGCTGAGCGGCTCATTTAAGGGACATTCGAAGAGATTGTACATGAAGAGCTCATGAAGAACCTCGATGGCTGCGAGAGTTACCTGCATATTCTTGTTGCCGAAATAGAAGGCTGCCAGTCCGCCATCACCCTCCCATCGCCACATGCGCCCTTCCCGCTTGCCCACCATTCGGGTCACGAGTTTCTTGACATCGGTGTAGCCCGTCATGATCTGCTTTTTGGAGTATCGTCTCACTAACTCTGAGCTCCCGACGATATCAAAGCTGAGAAAGGAGAACTCGTATGTGAAGCCCTCGCGTAATACGCCCCATCCAACGGTCTTGACTCGCTGATCCCGCTCGACGATGGCTCTGTATTGCTCATTGTAGTAAAGTCCGACCTCTTCCAGCTCGTTAAGGATTTGACGTAAAAACCGAATGGTTACGGGCCGACCCATATAGCCGTTTTTATCGACATCGATCAACACCTCGATCAGACGGACCAACAGCCTCTCGGATACCATGTCCATATAGACCTGTTCTGCAGCATCGACCTGCGGAATAGGAATATTTTCCGGGAAGCCAGAGCGTCGATGGAGATCATAATCCGGGATGATCCTACGAACGAGCCTCTCCATCAAATGGACCGTCATGGAATGAGAGAGAGCATCGGTAATATATTTTCCAAGTCGAACGCTTCGCTTCACTTATCCTGATCTCACTAGTTGACCGTATTCGGTGGGTCAGCGATTTTCCACATTATATAATACAATTTTAGTCGCTTCTCATCACTTTTTCAGAAAATATTATAGCGATAGTACTTTCGGGTCAAGTTTGATGGAAAGGGCTTCCCAACTCCTCCTTTCATCGCCGCATTACGAGCTTGACAGACCCCATTGATTTCCCTAGGGTCTTGCAAACAGGAGGCTTTATTTGCCCAGCTGCCCGGAATGTGGTATAGACGTCGCCGAAGAGGGTCTCTGCCCCGAGTGCTCAAAGCAATATTTAGACCCTAGAAGATCCTCCATCAGCCTAAAACATCCCGCCGTTGTTCTCGTTTTGGCTCTTCTCGCCTTGGGTGGAGGGTTCCTGATCGGCCGATTGAGTTCCGCCCTCCGCCCTCCAGGGGAAAAAACCAATATCAGATCGCTTCCGGAACTGGTCGAAGCTCCATCTGAAACTTCGGTATCAGAGTCCACCGCCAGCACTGCAGATACCTCCGGAGCGTTGTCGGAATCCTCACAGGCTCTCTCGAAGGTCTCAGAGGCTCCATCTGATTCTTCCAGAGCTTTGTCCGAGTCTTTCCGGTTGGAATCCGAATCTTCTAGATCAGCGTCTGAGTCTTTAGAAGCTGCGTCCGAAACTCCGTCCGAGGGGTCCCTGGAAACTGCGACAGCGACCAAGGAAATAATCCCGAAGTATCGGCTTTCCGATCGAACGGATCATCCGCCCATAGAAGACTCAGAGGAAGAGGCCTATATCCAGTGGATGCTTTACCGCACTGATACAGAGGAATCTGTGCTGCGGGCGCGATGGCAGAGATCCCGGGCCTGCCAAACCCTCTATGAAACACCAGACCTCTCCAAGCCGCGGATAATCGAAGCGTTTTTGAGAACTCCCAGGGAGATCTTTGCAAGAGAGGCCAATCGGGAGCGAGCCTACGACAACGCTGCTCTCCCAATAGGATGGGGACAAACCATCTCAGGCCCCCATATGGTCAGTCGAATGACCGAGGCAATCGATCCGCAGCTCGATCACAGAGTCCTCGAGATTGGAACGGGTAGCGGATACCAGGCAGCCGTTCTGGCAGAGCTCTCCGAATTTGTTTTTACGATCGAAATCGTTCGGCCTCTTGCCCTGCAAACCAAATCGATTGTGGAGGAGCTCTACCCTGATTATCCGGAGTACAGGAATATCCATTTCAAAATATCCGATGGATACTATGGTTGGGAAGAATACGCCCCCTTTCACCGCATTATTGTCACAGCAGGCATCGATCACATTCCTCCGGCCCTCCTAAAGCAGCTGGCCCCCGAAGGCATCATGGTTATCCCGGTCGGACCACCTTCGGGACAAACGGTGCTCAAAGTCACGAAACATGTCGACTCTGAGGGCCGGATCACGCTGACAAGGGAGGATGTGTATCGGGGAACATCTCGGGGCAACATCATATTCGTTCCTTTTACCGATTCCAGCGGAAAAAAACGCAGCTCTAACTAGTCGTGGAGCTGACTTGTGCAATTCCGGCTCAATTTCTTGTTATTCTGACAAGATTTTCCGAAACCGATCTGAGTCGGAATTGCTACTATACTGTTGGTTAGCTGACATGGTAGGATGCGGTCGTCGCATCGGGTGCTCAATTACAGGAGGTTAAAATGATAAAACGAACGCTCGCAGCAGCTCTGCTTCTGATTCTTATCTCCCTCGGCTGTTTCGCACAGACCAAATACGAGGATATCAAGGAGCTGTTCAACTGGTACATGGAAGTGACGATAGAAGTAGTCAATGTTCTCGAAGGCTCTCAGGACACGAAACAGATAGCCCAGGCGTTGAACGATTATGTCGATGCCACGCTGGAGTTTATTCCCCAGATGGAGCAGTTCGAAGAGAAGTATCCGGAGCTTGCAGAGATGAGTGATCCCCCAAAGGAACTCGAAGAAACCATGGAACGCTTCGAAGAAGCCATGGGGCGCGCAGCCGAATCTTTTGGCGGTCTCATGCAGCACGCCGAAGATCCGGATGTGCAAAAAGCGATGGCTCGGTTCGAAGAGATAGGGGGAATGTGACCTTCACTCAATAGGCCTTTGCGAAGACAACACGCTGTTCGCTGGACTTACCGCAAACGACGCATTTGCCCGATTCACTCTGTGCAACCGAGGGGATGCAGCGAATCGTCACGGAAAGCTCGGATTTCATCCTATCCTCACACTCTGAATCGCCACACCAATGGCTTAAGGCGAATCCGCCATGAATCTCGGGCTTTTCTGTGTCTTGGGGCGTAAAGAAACGCACGAACTCATCGAAGTCGTCGATAGAACGGGTGTTTTTCTCTAGATACCCCTGGGCCTTCTCGAAGAGGCTCATCTGAATAGACTCCAGCAAGCCGCCGATCTCTGCCACAAACTCAGCGCGTCTCTGGGGATACTTCTCCCGTGGTCCTTTGTCCCGCCGGCCGACGAAAACTCCGTCCTTTTCAATATCCCGGGTTCCAACTTCCACACGTACAGGAATCCCCTTCCTGATCCAATCCCATCCCTTTTCACCGGCATTCATTTCGCGATCATCGATGACAACCTCAAGGGGTTGCCCATCATATCTCTGTTCTCTGATTTCCTGCCCCAGCTTTTCGCAGTAGGCCATAATGCTCTGTCGATCCGCCTCCCTGCGAATGATCGGCATGACAGCAACATGCGAAGGCGATAAGCGGGGTGGCATGACCATCCCGTTGTCATCGCCATGCACCATGACCATGCACCCGATGAGGCGGGTGGATACCCCCCAGCTTGTGGTCCAGGCAAACTCCTCGCGACCCTCTCTGGATTGGTACTTGATCTCTGACGCCCTTGCAAAGTTCTGACCCAGAAAATGGCTCGTACCTGCCTGCAAGGCTTTTCTGTCCTGCATCATCGCCTCGATGCTGAAGGTATTGACGGCGCCGGGAAAACGCTCACCAGCGGTCTTCTCTCCCGAAATCGATGGCACAGCCATATAGTCCTGCGCAAAGGATCTGTAGACCTCCAGAATTTTCAGCGTCTCCTCCCAAGCCTCTTCCCTCGTTTCGTGAGCCGTATGTCCTTCCTGCCACAGAAACTCGCTGGTACGTAAAAAGAGCCGGGTACGCATCTCCCAGCGAACCACATTCGCCCATTGATTGATCAGTAACGGCAAATCCCGATAGCTCTGAATCCATTTGGCAAAGGTAGCCCCGATGATCGTCTCGCTGGTAGGACGGACAACGAGGGGCTCATCCAGCTCACCGGCCGGAACAAGGCCTCCCCCCTTGCTGGCTTCGAGCCTGTGGTGGGTCACTACGGCACATTCCTTCGCAAATCCTTCGACGTGTTCGGCCTCCCTCTCGAGGTAGCTGAGCGGAATGAAAAGGGGGAAGTAGGCGTTGACGTGCCCTGTCGCTTTGAACATCCGATCGAGAGCACCTCTGACGTTCTCCCACAGCTGGTATCCCCAGGGCTTTATGACCATGCAGCCCCGAACTGGGCTGTTCTCTGCAAGGTCGGCGGCCCGCACCACCTGTTGATACCACTCTGCGTAATCCTCTTCTCGAGTCGGGGAGATCGCTGTACTCGGGCCTTTGGCCATCGCTTCCTCCGCAATGCTGCTTATATTGGAGATACTTGGTGCCGTCTCTCAGATAGCAGGGCCTAATTTAGCACGGGCCCATTGGCCTGTCAACGACGGGCGGAAATCGGTTCTATATGCAATTCCGGCTCAATTTCTCGTTATTCTGGCAAAAAGTTTCCGAAACCGATCTGAGTCGGAATTGCTACAAGCTTGCTCTGCAAGCAGCTTGCTTCCGCAAGCAGCTTGCAGAGCAAGTAGTTGGCATGCATGTAAAAAATGGGTCAAATTGTCTGGGTTGTGGGCGCAGCCAACGATATGTTAAGCCAATGCCCTTGATTAGTTTCTGGTGAATAAATCACCAGAAACTTTATAAGTTCTTGGTGAGATTTATCAACTACCCATATCTGAAAGCGCTGCGCGTAGTCAAGTATTTCTTTCATAAGTTCCTCCA
>CAZLRN010000101.1:0-12063 GCA_964561715.1 uncultured Spirochaetales bacterium | reverse complement strand
GATCTGCACTGTGGCTTTATTCACAGTACCTATTGCCGTAAGAAGATAACCGTGAAGGATTCCGTTGTCTTCGCAGACTTTCTTCAATCCATAGGTGATATCCGTACCGGGCAACAACCTCACAGCTATGATTGACCCAAAATGGGCTTTCACATATTTGGCTCTGACTTCTTCCATTCCGTCCTTCTTCTCCTTTCAAGCTTGTCTTTCGCGCCGCCCCCTGCAGCCGAACAGGTTCCCTGACATGCGGACTCCACTACATTTTTCAGAGAAAGATGGCATATCCTGCTGCTGATAGAATCAGTGAGATCAGCGGCGTCAGAAGCCAGCCGACTCCGATATCTCGGAGCATCCTGAAGCGGATGTTCGTCACGCCGTGAATGAAACCGATGCCGACTATGGCTCCGACGATGGCTTGGCTGGCGCTTACCGGAACGCCTATCAGCGCAAAGATGTAGACCGTGATAGAGGTAGAGGCGATGGCTATAAAGGCGGTAAAAGCGTTGAGCTTCAAGATCTCCGTTCCAACGGCGAGCATGACTCGCTTGCCGTTGGTGATGATACCCAAAGCGATGGATACCCCCCCGAGTAGCGCGAGGTGCGTATTCGTGATGCCATCTATCTGGCCGGAAAAGATACCCGTAGCATTTGCTACATTATTGGCCCCGAGAGCGTAAGACCCGTACGTGCCAAAAATGACGAGCCCCCAGAACAACAATTTGTCGCGAGTCAGAATTCCCATCGTCACCTTTCGAAAGAAAAGGTTCACGATTCTATAAATGATCAGCGAAAAAATCATCGCCCCGATGGGAGTAGCCACCCAACAAATAACGACCTTGGCCAATCTGCCCCAGTACATCGCTTGCGTCGAGAGGCCGATTCCAGCGATCGCTCCGACAATGGCCTGTGATGTGCTGATAGGCAGCCTAAAAATGGTCATCAGGGTTACAGTGATGGCTGCCGCAAACGAGACCAACAGAAGTGTCGGACGCGACTGATTCGTCAGGCCGCTCAACGTCCGTATGCCCGCTTCCCCCTGCAACACAGCGCCTACAATAACTGCCAGGCCACCCAGCAACGCGGCCTTTCTGAACGAGATAATCCGAGCAGCCACGGCGGTCCCGAACACATTGGCGGCGTTATTAGCGCCCAATCCCCAGCCAAGATAGATGCCGCCGAGCAGAGGCAACATCCTATATGCTCCTCTTGGCGACCATTATACGAATCCGATCGCCCACATTCTCGGCTCGGTCGCTGATTCCGGCGATTCGACGTGTGAGATCGCGCAACAAGATCTTGTCGATACCCTCCATATCGCTGCTGAATATCTGGTCTATCAGATCATCCTCGACATGATCTGCTTCGCTTTCCAGCTCATCGATCTTTCCCACGATAACGGTGGCGTTCACAAAGTCAGTGAAAACGCTTTCTACAGCTTTGATCATCTCGCGGACACATCTGCTCGTAATATCCAGGAGGGCTACTATCCTTGGGCAGAGCTCCTTGGACAGAGATATGTGTTGATTCACTATCATATGAGCCGTTGACTCGGCGTGGTTCGGCACCCGGTCCATAGCCTCAAGAAGACCCAGAATGTCGCCCCGGGACTCGGGAAAGAGTGCCTTGGTGTACATGAGAACCTCGATATCCCTTCTAATGTCGTCGGCCAGCCCTTCCGCCTGATGAACCTTTTGAGCACTCGCTGTCAAGGCCTCTCTGTCAGAGTTCTCGCAGAAGGCCTTGACCGCTTTTCCAAACACATCCATGCACGTAAGGACTTGCTCGTTGTATTTAGCCATCCGGTCCTGAACTTCTCTCTGCCTGTTTCTAAAGAACATAAACCCACTGCCCTTTCTCGAATAGCGTTACCGACTAAGCGGATATTCTAATACGATTTGGTTGCGGGTACAATCGCGCAAGTCAAGGGTTTTTGTATTGGCGCCCGGTCAAAAGGAGCTAGCGCTAGTACACAGAATTCGGCCCGGAAGTGTATGGAAACCTTTTCCCCAGGTCACTGCGCAGCGTATATCCGAGTCCGGGTTTCTCCGGTGGATAGATATAACCCTCTCTTATATCAAAAGGTTCCTCGAAGGTTTCGAAGACAAGAGGATTGGCCCCCTGGCTCACCTCTAGGATGTGGCAGTTCGGGGCCGAGAGGGCCATATGCAGGCTTGCCGCAAAAAGCACGCCGGCTCCCCAGTTGTGGGGAGCAAACTTCACGCCGAAGGCCCCAGCCAGGGTGGCAATACGGCGAGCTTCCGTGAAACCACCGGCAATCGCCAGATCCGGCTGCACGACGTCGACGGCACGTTTCTCGAGAAGGCTGAGGAACTCAAACCGGGTGAATTCACTCTCACCGGTGGCTATGGGAACAGTTGTCGCTCTGCGTACCTCCGCCAGGCCCGTGTGGTTGTCCGGTGAGATCGGTTCCTCGAACCATGCCACATCGTATTCCTCCATCCGCTTGGCCAGACGGATCGCGGTAGAAACGTCCAGCGATCCATGGGCATCCACCATGAGCTCCACGTCGGGACCGATACCTCGCCGGGCGGCGGCGATCCGCCTGATCGACTTCTCTAATGTAAAACCGTCTCTGCCCTCCGCACGCATCTTTACGGCGCTGAAACCCTTCGCGGCGTATCCGTCCAACTCCTTCTCCGCCTCGTCCCCTGGGGCCCATCCGCCGCTAGCGTAGCCTCGGATCCTGTTGCGGCTGGCTCCAAGAAGCTTGTAGATGGGTTGTCCCAGCGCCTTGCCCCAGATATCCCAAAGCGCGATATCCAATCCTGCGATAGCGCAGAGGGTTACTCCTCTCCTGTCCTTCGACGGCAGACTGTATCCCCGAGCCAGGCTGGGCTCCAGGCGTGTGCCGTTGTACATCTTCTCCCACAACCGCTCCGTATTGGTCGGATCCTCTCCCACCAGGGACGGACCGAGCTGGTGCTCGACAATAGCCTTGACCGCCTCCGTCTGCCCCAGGCATGTTCCGATGCCCGTAATACCCTCATCGGTCTCCACTTCTACGATCAGGTTATCGTGCTTCACAACCCAACCGTAGTCATTTCTGTGTCTCTTCTCTTCGGGCACGACATAAGAGAGCGGAATCACCTTGATGCCTGTGATCTTCATACAAGTGCACCTGCCTTTATTTGAAATTTTCGCACGTCCGCTTCGAATCCCTCCAAAACTCTCGTTCGCATGGCGGTTTCCCGTGACTTTGTTTCCCCCAGCATACTGCAGATCGCGCACAAGCACGAGCAACAATCTCTTGATCATACCTCAAGCGGCAACTATGATGGTCAGCCATGATACCGGAGAATGTTCAAAAGATATTGGAGCAGCACAATCTCGAAGCAATCGAGTTCGAAGAGGGAAGCACCTCGACCTCGCAAGCCGCAGCACAGCAGCTGGGTGTACCGGTGGGTCAGATCGCCAAATCGATGCTGTTGGCCGGAAAAAACGGACGCTTCTACATGGTCGTCTGTGCCGGCGATTCAAGGCTGTCCAATTCAAAGCTCAAAAAACTGATTGGAGTCAAGTCACGGATGGCGACGGCGGAAGAGACCAAGACGATCACGGGCTTCGAGCCCGGCGGGGTCTGCCCCTTTGGTGTCACCGGCATCGACATCTTCATAGACAGAAGCCTCGAGCGATACGACATCGTGTATCCGGCAGCAGGGACCGACTCATCGGGAGTTCCGATGACATTTGACCAGCTCTGCCAACTGTCCGGAAATTCCCCGTGCGACGTAACTGAATAAAACCTGTCTCCCGCTCCGGAGTTAGCCCGACCTCTTTGCTGCCTCCGCGACAAAAGCCGCAACCTTGTCGGCAAAGCGAATCGCGCTGTCGTCTTCGGGCTCGAATCCGATAATCCTTCGTGCGTTCGAGATATCCCAAAAGGCGTGGGTGTTGTCGCTGATGCCGTAAAAGATCTGGAAGGGAATCCCGTTTTCATCCTCGATATTTTCCGTTTCGATGCTCCTGACGAGAAGCTGCACTTCGTCACGAAGACTCTCATAGGCGCCGAGAGCTCTGTGCACCTTTTTCAGATCGTCCGAGCTGCATCTGCCCAGATCTGTTTCTCTCGGAGCCCCGATGCGGACCTGCACGTTCTGCAGCTTTTTCCCTCCCGTTTCGTTACCGGAGGCAAAGACAAATCCCAATGCCTCATAGGCGATCTTGGCCCAACCGTAGTAGTTGTCCGAGATGGGTTTCATATCCGGCGTCACCGCAAGCATCCTGTCTGACCAGATCAACCGCTCGTAGTAATCTGCGGCGTGGTTCGAGCTTATGACCACGAGCCTCCGTACGTTCTCCTCTACACAGGTCTGGTAGACGTTGTAGGCCATGTTGACGTTCTCCACTTCCACCCAGTAGCGCTCCTCTCCCTCCTTGGCGCGGACGAATCCACTATGGATGACAGCATCAGCTCCCCTGAAGTGCTCCCTGTAACGATCCCGATTCCGGTCGAGCAGATCTGTGAGAATCACTCCCTCCACCTTCTCTCCATCGCGATTGGTGTCCCTCTTATCCAGGAGGGTAAGATCGTATCGTTCCCCCAACGCCGGCAGAACACGGGTCATGATGATACCGCATGCACCTGTAATGATGACCTTTCTCTTTGCCATGTTGCTCTCTCCTCAACTAGTCGATTGTTACAAAATCCATATATCTATGGTCGTCGACGACGCTGTATTGCACCAACTGACGTCGCCGTCCCATCTGGCCGTCCCATTTCAGTTCCCGAATTTCTTCCGAAACCGGTATTCCGTCGGGCGACGGACCTCTTTCGAAGAACTCCGCTAACACCCTGCCGTCCATCTTATCAGCCAGCTCCAGGCCCAGAAGGTGCAAGACGGTCGGAGCCACATCGACCACACCGCAAGGAACAGAAGACACAACTTTTCTCTTTATCCCGGCTCCCCACGCAAGGAAGGTGTTGTTGACGGCCATGGGGCTGGCCGCCCCGTGGCTGGCCTTATTTTCCGAAGAGCCCGAAGCACATCCCGAAACGCCGAACTCGTTCTTTACATCGCTCCAGCCGAAAGTCAGTGTTATATCAGCAGACCTCCCGTGAGTGCCGCTGAACACGGCACTCTGAGGCATGACCTTGATGCCACAGTCCAGCCAGTCATCTCGGACAAAAAGCCCGCCCACCCAGGGCTCATTCCGGAGGAACTTTGCTATTTCGGGAAAACGCCCCTTTGATTTTGCAGTGTTGAGATAGATATTGGATGCCGAATACACAACATCATTTGAATCGGTAGATTCTTTGAGACCTGCCTCATGGAGAAGCCGATCCGGATCTACCTCCGGAGATACTGTGTAAAACCCGTGATCCGAGAGGAAGAGGCACGTTAGCTTATGCCTGCCCACGCGTTGCTCGATTCGCTCTACAAAGTTTTGGGTCAGCCGGTCGATTTCCCTCAGCCTAGCGAGGGCTTCCACAGAGCCCAATCCGCATTCATGCTGGGTGTGGTCGGGCTCGGAGAGCCAGACCGTGAGAACGTCAGGGGATAACTCCGGCACAACAAAATCCTGCGCTGCATCGAACACGAAACGGCTTCGCTCCATATAGGTTGCGTCGCGGGCGACAAAGGATCCATAGCGGTTAAGGATTTCCTCTCGAATCTCCTCCGGCCAGGCTGTGCTCCAGTTGACAACCGGACCAGAAGCTGTCGGATCAGAAAGGTAGGAGGTACCGGTGGATCCCGAACCGCAGAACGCCGCTGTTCTTCCCTTTTCTTTGAGGATCTCGGACAGCGTTGGGACGTGCAACAACCTTCCGCCTTCGAGCTCCGCCATATTCCGTAAATTCCGCCAGTCGCCGCAAGTGACCGCAGCATCGGGATTGATTTCTGGAACGTACAGTGAGTTGCCCACAATCCCGTGCCTGTTTGGGTAACATCCGGTGGCAAGCGAAGCGGAGTTCACCCGGGTGGCCGTCGGAAACACCGAATGCCCGGCGCTGCAGCAAACCCCTTCGCGGGATTTTGCGTAGAGGAAAGGGGTGATCTCTTGCTTGACAAGATCCGGCCTCAAGCCGTCCCATAAAAGGATCAGTATCATCGATGATTCCTCTGCTTTAAATACCTCAAGAAAAACTAATCATACAATCATCAATCACTATTCCTGCAAGTGCACAAAGCTAGAGTTTATAGTATAATGACGGACAACCACTGTGGGAAACAAATCATTAGCAATAACTCGTACATATACAAAGAAGCCGCTAATCGAGAGGCTGAGACTCCGCAAGGGTCTGGTCGTCATGCTGGCCATAGGCATGCTCTGGTATTTGATCTTCGAATACTATCCAATGATAAAGGTCTACTGGGCCTTCACAAATATGGGACAGGTGGCACCGTCCAAGGTCTCCTTTGTCGGCTTGGCGAACTTTGCAAAGCTTTTCGGGACGGCCCAGTTCCGTCGAGCCCTATTCAACACCTTTTACATCAGTTTCCTCAAGATCCTTGTCGGTTTCCCGATCCCTATCGCATTCGCCCTGCTTCTCAATGAGATGCGCATCAGCGGTGTGAAGCGAACCATCCAGACCATCATCTATGTACCCCACTTTCTGTCATGGGTTGTTGTGGGCGCCGTCTGGTACATCATCCTGGCGCCGGCGGACAGCCCCAATGCCCAGCTGGCTGAATTTTTGGGTATGAAGCCGATTTTCTGGTGGGCGTCGGACCGGTATATCAGGGGCCTCCTGGTAGCCACGGACATATGGCGCAACGCCGGTTACGGAACCATCATCTATCTGGCTTCGATCATGGCTATCGACCCCAACCTCTACGAGGCTGCGCTCATGGACGGCGCCAATCGCTGGCAGCAGACGTGGCACATAACAATAGCGGGGATTAAATCCGTCATCGTGATCCTGCTCATCATCCGGCTCGGTAGGGTTTTGAACCTCTTTCAGCAGGTCTTCGTCCTGACCACGCCGATCGTGAGAGAGCCCAGCGATGTTCTCATGACCTATGCCTATCGAACTGGCATCCAGCAGATGCAGGTGGGCTATGCCATGGCCGTCTCTATCTTCAAGGCGGCGGTCGGTCTTGTATTGGTCCTGCTCAGCAACTGGCTTGCCAAGAGGATCAAAGAAGAGGGGGTCTTCTGATGGTTCATGTCACCCGAGGCCAGAGGATCTTCGCCGTCTTCAACTACACCGCGATGGGGCTCTTTGCCCTCTCCATGATCATCCCCGTGATCCATATCCTCCAGCTCACCTTCTCGGGCCATCCGGATCTGAGCTTCCGGCTGATTCCCAAAGAGTTCACCTTTGACAACTACGCGTTTGTCATCAAACAGGGAATCATCCTTCGCCCCCTGTGGAACAGCATCGTTCTGTCTGTGACGGCTACGACCTTCAGCCTCTGCATGACCTCGATTTTGGCCTATCCCCTGGCGGACAGGAATCTGCCGGGGCGGAGGTTCTTCAATTTTCTCGTCGTCCTGACGATCATGATCAACCTGGGATTCCTTCCCAAGTATCTACTGATCCGTGAGCTGAAGCTGATGAACACCTACTGGAGCATCATCCTAGTCGGCGGGATCAGCTCCTTTAACCTCATCATCATGAGGAACTACTTTCAGAGTCTGCCCGGGGAGCTATTCGACTCCGCCAGGATCGATGGAGCATCGGAGCTTACGATCCTCATCCGAATCGTTGTTCCCCTCTCTCGACCCGTCATGGCGACGATCTTTCTCTTCTATTTCGTAGACAACTGGAACGAGTACTTCAAGATCATCCTCTATATCACCGACCGAATGAAGCACACCCTGCAGGTGATCCTCCGTTCCATTATCATTCTGGAGGAGGACATGGCCACGTCAGAGGCGGATGCCATTCTGCTGGACAACATTAAGTACACGACTGTTATTGTCGCACTGATACCGATTATGGTCCTCTACCCCTTCTTACAGAAGTATTTCACAAGAGGAATTCTGCTTGGATCTGTCAAGGGTTAGGGGATAAATAAAGCCAAACCTTTCAAGAAAGGAGTAAGTCATGAAAAAACTGATTCTTTTTCTCGCAGCCCTATCTGTTGTCTGTGGGGCTGCCGGGGCCTCCGGAGGCAGAGAGGCGGTGGCTCCCAAAATGGAGAGGATCGTCTTTCTCACCACGGAGTACCACGACAATCCCGAGCTTCATGATGCCTGGGAAGCGGAGTTCAAGAGGCTCACAGGCGTTGATGTGGAGCTCAGGACGGTGAGCTCCAAAAGCGCCAACGACTTGATGATGGCCCAGTTCATGGCCGGGGATTTTCCGGATGTGTGCAAGTTTGGGGGCGACAAGATGGGACCCCTGGCGAGGCAAGAGTTCATTATCCCGCTGGATTCTTTCATCCAAAAATCTCCCGGAATGAAGAAGCTGTGGGAAATGTATCCCAGCTCCTTCGATGCCCACTCAGTGGACGGGGTGGTCTACGGAATTCCCCGCCTTGTAGGTGCCAAGCGAGCCCTTTGGGTGAGGACCGACATACTGGGCAAGCTTGGCATCTCCATGCCCGGGACTCTGGACGAGCTTGTCGCCTCTATGAAGAAGATCCGGGATGGATATCCGGCTCCGGACGGAAAGCCCATGTATCCCTACATCTCCAAGACCTACCACCACGGCTACATCGCCGGATTGGCCAACTACTTCGACGTTTCGATCAACCCGGCTGTCAAGAGGCCGGGCCAGAAAAAGTTCAGGGAAGGGTGGGACAGCCCCCAGTTCAAGGATTACGCCCAGTTCGTGAAGATGATGTGGGATGAAAAGCTTATGGACCCGGAACACGCCCTTCCCCAGAAGGCCTCCGCTACCCGCAGCAAGCTCTACGCCGGCAAGGGAGCCTACCTCTTCATGTGGGCTCACTCGTATCAGGATCTCATAACCGAGCTGAGGAAAAACTTCACCGAAGCCGAGCTGGACATCGTTCCGGCGATCAGGAATCCCAAGGGCGGCGTTTTGGGATTTTCGATCGTTCCGGGTTACAGGCCTTTTGTCATTATGAAAGCGGCCAAGGACCCCCAGTACGTCTGGGACAACTTCATCGAAAACATGTATCTCAATCCCGAGGTCGTGATGCTATGGGAAAGGGGAATCCCCAACGTGGAATACAGGATCGAAAACGGCATTTTCGTGGACAACTTCAAGGAATCGGGAGTGCATCTGAATACGAGGAGCCCCTTCAATCCGGAGATCAAATTTCCTTACAAGCTGCCGCCCCTGGCCGAAAAAGCCGTGGAGATGGAGCTCAAGTTCGACAGCAACTTCAGCAAGAATCAGGATTACATCGTCGTAGACGAGCCTTCAACCACCGTCCCGGCTTTCGACACCATTTACGGTGACTTCAAAGACAAGAAGAACCAGCTCTTCTGGAAGTATGTCCTGGGAGAGCACAGCTTCGATGACATGATGAAGCAGTTCGAGGCTTACAAGAAGGAGGTCGGCTTCGACGACATCCTGGCCCAGATCAACGCACAGTAGCCCTCTTTCCGCCGATTTCAGCGTAAGGAAATGATTTATCACAGACCCACCCCTCAGTGGGGTGGGTCGCATTTTCAAATCAAACCGCTTCGATCATGATCCTCGAGCAACTGTACCGGGAACCAGAGCGAGTCATCGTAACAGCCCACAGGGGATTCTGCTCGCGCTATCCAGAGAACACCCTTCTGGCCTTCGAAAAGGCCGCAGAGATTGGCAGTGATCTCATCGAATTCGATGTCCGAGGATCGAGGGAACGAATTCCAATCATACTACATGACCCTACGATTGACAGAACTTCAAATGGATCCGGCCCTGTGGGAGATTTTTCATTGGAGCAGCTTAAAAAATTCGATTTCGGCAGGAGTGGCGACGTCGCAGGCTCGCCCCCGGGCCCATCGAAAATCGAAATCCCGACCTTCAAGGAAGCGCTGGAAGCGATCCCGGAATCGACGGGTCTCAATATCCAGATCAAGGAAACCGACTCTCCGCTTCTCGCAGAGGTGTGCCGCCTCTTCGATTTGCACGACCTCTATAAGCGCGCTTACCTGACCATGAGCACCTTCGAGGACGCCGAAAAGATCCGCAACATCGACAGAGGAATCGAGCTGTGTATTCTCGAGCGGAAACAAAAGCTCGACGAAGGTCTGCTCAATAAGACGAAGAAATTCGGCTGCAGATACCTTCAGCCCCACCGCAGGGATGTGACACCCGATCTCTGCAGCCTGATCAGGGAGATGGAATTCTATGCCAATATGTTCTACTCGAATACAGACGAGGACAACCGGCGGTACATCTCCTGGGGCATGCAGGGCATCATGACCGATGCTCCTGACATTCTCCTGCAGACGATAAGAACTCTCTCCTAAGTCTTCCTCAACAGCCTCGGCTTGTGATCGGCGGCTATGCCGTGTTACATTCATAATCCATGGAACGCTTCAAAGTCGCGTCAGTTCAGATGAACTCGCTGAAAGATGATCTGGAGCACAACCTGGAGGTTCACGCGAGTTTCTCAGAAAAAGCTGCCACTGACGGATGCCGTCTCATCATGTTCCCCGAGCTTTCCGCCACGTCCCACTACGGCGACGAAAAGGTGACCCAATTCGCAGAGGAGGTTCCCGCGGGAGGAGTGTATCAGCAAATTTTAATCCTGGCGAAGAAGCTCGGGATCACGATCTCTTACGGCTTCTGCGAGATCGCCCACGGAACCTTCTACAACACCCAGGCGCTGGTCTCTCCGGAGGGTCTTGTGGGGCTCCAGCGCAAGCTGCACGCCTCTAAAGACGAGTACTTCAGCTTTCGCATGGGGCGAACCCTCGATGTCTTCGACCTTGGATACTGCCGAATCGGCACCCTGGTGTGCTACGATGCCCGGTTCTTCGAGACCTGGCGGATCCTCGCCCTCAAGGGAGCCGAGGTCGTGCTGCTCCCCCATGCAGCCCGCTCCGGGTGGGGTACGAAGATAGAACCGCCGGAAATCAAAAAGCAGCTACCTGAGAGAGTCGGAAGCAAAATTGAGCGATTCAAAATCTATGCAAATGACAACGCGGTTTTTGCCATATACGGAAACCAGGTCGGATACAACGGCCATTCCACCCATTCAGGCGGCACCTTCGTGCTCTCTCCATCAGGAGAGGTTCTGATCCGCTCACAGGAAGACACTGGCGACCTGCTCGTCGAAGCGGAGCTTGATCCGGAGGCACTGCAGAGAGAGCGGAACCTTCCCCACTGTCCCCTCAAAACACGTCGACCCGAGGTTTACGGCGAGATCCTCGAACCCCACTGACCTACCTCTTTCCGGCTTTGATCAAGCGCTCGATGACGAGGTCCGGCCGATCGGAGCCGATGGCATCTACCTCGAGCTCGATCAGCCGGTCGATCTCCGGCACCTCCGTGTTCGGACCCCAGGCGCGGAGGCATCTCCCCGCACGATGGACCTTTTCCAAAATAGCCTTGTCGATATAGGGACTTCTCACATGCAGGTAGTCCGCCCGGGCCTGATCGAGCAGTTGGATCGGGTCGACAGGATGACACGATATCAGAAGACCCGATTTGGCTCCGGGAAGTCTCTTTTTTGCCTCTTGAACCCTTGTATGCCAGAACGAGGTGAACACCACTCTTTCGGTCATCCGACGGCTCTCCACGAACGCCGGAACCACCTTCTCTGTCCCTTCGCCCTTGAGCTCGATCTGAACGACGAGTGATGACGGGCGGACGGTTTCGAAGACCTCGTCCAAAGTCGGAATCCGGTTGCCCTCTCCGGCATCTAGCTCTTTGAGCTCCTCCAGGCTCATATCGGCCACGAATCCCTTCCCGTTAGTGGTCCTGTCGACCGTCTCGTCGTGAATAACGACTAGCTGGCCACCCTTGCAAATATGGACGTCCAGCTCGACGGCTTCACAACCCAGCTCCATTGCTTTCATAAATGATGCGAGGGTGTTTTCCGGCACAATCCCTTTCGCCCCTCTGTGGCCCGTAACAGTGATCACAGCAGCCCTCCAGTATATGACTTTGACATCGCCGAAGCAATTTAGCAATTATGGAGCAAAATCTTGTTTTTTCAACAAGATTTTGCGAAGTAATTGCCA
>CAZLRN010000100.1:0-12112 GCA_964561715.1 uncultured Spirochaetales bacterium | reverse complement strand
GGCACGTTCGGCGAATGCTTCGACGAGAGCTTCTGATACGGATCTCCTGGGCATAAGATCCGGTATAACTCTAAAACCTCGAACAGACGTCTCTGTTGCCTTTCCTATAACGGCAATCTTGACGCCTCCCAGCTTTCTGGAGTCGTAACCGGACTCAAAGAGCCGCTCGAAGAATATCTCAGATGCGTTGACGGAGGTGAAGATAACCCAATCGTAAGAACCGATACGCCGGATGGCCTCATCGAGGGGAGACATGTCGGAGACGGGCTCGATTCTGATAGTGGGCAACTCGACCACATCTGCACCCAGAGCGCGCAGCTCGGATGCCAATACCGATACCTGCTGCCTGCTTCGCGTCACAACGATCCTCTTTCCCATGAGCGGCCGCCTATCGAACCACTGGAGCTTTTCTCGAAGAGATACAACCCCCCCTACCACGATGATTGCCGGGGGTTCGAAGCTTTCCTCATCAGCCTTTGCGGCTATATCTGCCAATGTTCCGGTCAAGGTTCTCTGGATATTGAGAGTCCCCCACCTTATTAGGGCCGTCGGTGTAGAGCCCGGATTCCCGGCTTTTATGAGCTTGTCAGTTATGGACGCAAGATTCTTTATCCCCATGTAGCAGACCAGGGTCGAGTTTGCCAGAGCCATCTTGTTCCAATCCACGCTACCGGCGTTTTTATCCGTTGATTCATGACCGGTGACCAGGATCGCCGATGCGCTCAGCCCGCGGTGAGTGAGGGGGATTCCGGCATAGGCGGTTGCCGCTATGGCGGCTGTAACGCCAGGAATGATTTCGAACTCGATACCACTTTCGGACAGACACAGCGCCTCTTCGCCGCCACGACCGAATACAAAGGGATCTCCGCCCTTGAGTCTTGCTACTATTAGGCCCTGTTGCGCTCTTTGAATGATCAGCTCATTGATCTCTTCCTGTGAGAGAGTGTGGCAGCCGGCCTTTTTGCCCGCATAGATCATCTCGCAGCCCTCTCGGCAGTGACTTAATAGCGCTTTCCCCACAAGGTAGTCATAAATGACAACGTCGGCCCTCCGAAGACACTCGGCTCCTCTCAAGGTCAGCAGCCCCTCGTCACCAGGCCCCGCGCCGATCAGATAAACCTTGCCCTTCCGGTCAGTCATCGTGATCCCTTATTTGCTCGAGTATCACACGGCCGCCATTCGAAAGAATCTGGAGAGCCAGCTCATTTCCCAAATCGGACACTCTGCTTGCTGCACCGGATAGTATTCTTTTCACCGATCGGCGTCCATCGAGATCGCTGATAAAGCCCGTTATGTTGAATGTGTTGCCCTCCACGCTGGAAAAACAGCCGATAGGCACCTGGCATCCTCCCCCCATGGCTCGGAGAAAGGCACGCTCGCCGAGAGCAGCCAGCATGGTCGGCTCGTGATTGATTGAGCGGAGCAGCTCCTTTATCACCTCGTCGCTACCCCTGATCTCGACACCGATGATGCCCTGACAGGCGGCAGGCATCATGGTATCCGGATCGAGACATTCGGTAATGCTGTGTTCGAATCCGGCCCTCTTCAATCCACTAGCCGCCAGCACGAGAGCGTCGCAGCCGCCGTTCTCCATTTTTTTCAATCTCGTATCGACATTCCCTCTTATATCGACAATCCGAAACTGAGAATCGTAGGAAAGAAGCTGCGCCCGGCGCCTCAGACTGGAGGTCCCGATGCTCTCCTGGCGGGAGACTTCGGAGAGGCGCTTCCCGAGTCTCGAGACAAGGGCATCCCGAGCATCCTCCCGCTCCATGACCGCACCTAATTTCAATTCCTCTGGCAGCTCAGTGGGAAGGTCTTTTAAGCTGTGCACGGCCAGATCGATCTTCCCCTTAATGAGGGCATCCTCTATCTCCGTAATAAAGATCCCTTTACCGGATATCTCCGAGAGAGGAGAGTCCACAATCCTGTCGCCCCGTGTTTTTATGACAACCAACTCACAGGCGAGGGCTTCATCGTTCTTCTCTAACTCAGCGATAAGAGACTCCGCCTGGATGAGAGCCAGCTTGCTTCCCCGGGTCCCAACCCGAACCCTAGCGCTCTTCACGGATATCCTTTCCCGGGAGATTGAAAAGCTCGTTTACGAGTCGGATATATTCGAGATTTCTCCCTTCGTTGGAGAGGGAGCGCAAATTCTTAATAACCAGACCCAGATACTTCTTGCTGAGAAACTGAGCAAAATCCGATACTTTCCGATGCTCATCCTCGGTCAGCTTATTGGCAAGATTCTTTAGTTCCGAGTCCGCAATGGCCGTAATCTTGTTTTTGAGTGAACTGATTGTTGGCGCCAGGTTGAGACTGCTCAGCCAGGCGAGATACTCTGCGGTCATTTCCTCCGTTATCTTGCGCGCCTTCTCTACTTCGTTTTTTCTCTTCTCGTAGTTGTGCGCGACCACTTCTTCCAGATCATCTATGTTGTAGAGGAAAACGTTCTCCAATTTCCTGACATCCTCTGAAATATCCCTGGGGACGGAAAGATCGATAAGAAAAACAGGACGACCTTTACGTTTCTGAAGCGCTTGCTGGACATGCCCGGGCTCGATGAGAAAACTCCTCGAGGAGGTAGAGGTGATCACGATATCGTACTCCGCAAGGTGGCGGTCGAAATCGCCGAACTCAACGACGTGGGCGTTGTGTTTGTGAGCCAGATCTACCGCACGCTTACGCGTTCGATTTGTGATATGAATAGTCCTGCTTCCCCTCTCCACTAGGCTTTCTACGACAAGCTCTCCCGTCGCGCCGGCGCCAATGAGAAGAACCGTATGCCGACTCAAATCGCCGAATATTTTTGAGGCGACTTCGACGGCTGCGTAGCTTACCGAAGACGCCCCCTGGTTGATAGCGGTATCACTCCTGACCTTCTTTCCGGCTTCAAATGCCCTATGAAAGAGGCGGTTGAGTACGGTGCCTGTGAGTTTCTTCTCGACAGAGATACGGTAGGCTTCCTTCACCTGGCCGAGAATCTGATTTTCCCCCAAAACGAGTGAATCGAGGCCTGCGGCAACATGAAAGAGGTGGTCGACAGCATCCTGATCAGCATAGGTGTAGAAGTGATCCTCTATGCCGCTCTTTATCTCTTTGAACTCGACAAGCTGTCTGATGAGATCGTTGAAGGTGCTCGTAGTGCACTCCCGGCCCGAATAAAACACCAATTCCGTCCTGTTGCACGTCGAGAGCATCACCGCCTCGCCAGCTTGATTCTTCTCTTTTAGGGAACCGAGAAAGCGGGTGATCTCCTGGCTGTCGAAAACAAACCGCTCTCTGACTTCTACGGGGGCGGATTTATGATTGATTCCGATTATGCCTATCATCTCGGATTCATCTTCTCCAGGATTTCTTTGATTTTTGGATCCAGAAGAGCCGACATTTCGCGCATTTTTTCGTCCGGATTCTCGAATTTGCGTCTCAGCAGGTCCATTCTAAGCCGATGAAGTTGCTCGAGGTCTTCGCCGATGTCGGCGTAGAACAAATCCTGAAGATACTGGCGCAGCTTCCTGGCAAAATAGGGAACTCGTCCCGATGTAGATACCGCAATCTGTAGAGCGCCGCGGCGAACCACCGAGGGCACGATAAAGCTTGAATGCTCTGAATCATCCACCGAGTTGATCAACACCTTTCTCGCGACAGCTTCTCGATATATCTGTGCGTTAACCTCACGAGAGTTCGTTGCGGCGATGACGACACTGAATCCCTCGAGATCCCCCTCTCTGTAATTCCTCCGTTCATGCTCGATTTGACCTTTGTCGATCATGCCCTGGAGGGCCTGGGTAATATTAGGAGAAACGACCTTTACTGAAGCCTTCGCCTCTAGAAGATTCTCGACTTTCCTCTCAGCGACACTTCCTCCCCCAATCACCAAACAGGGCGCATCGTCGAGTTTAAAAAAAACTGGATAAAGACTCACAGCAACAACCTGGGGAGCGCGAAACTTTGTGCACTAAAATTTGTGCATTGTGGGAAAGACGAAATTCACTCCGATAAAAACCAGTACGAGAACGCAGAATCCAAATACTGCCATATACGCCATTCTCATTCCGCTCCATTTTAGCACGGCTTTTAAAATCACATTGATCAGGTAGATGACAAAAATCAAACCTGTCAGGATGATTTTGGGATCCGCAAATGGGATCCGGTTCCACTCCATTCGGGCCATCAGGGCACCGGTGACTATTCCAATCGTTAGGAAGAAAAGGCCTCCAATCTGACTGACTCCATTCATATTTTCCAGTGCCTCCAGAGGGGGCAGTTGATCATACATGAGACGCAGCTTTTTCCTTTTTAGCGAATAGAAGAGGTAAAGATACATGATCCCGAGAATCATCGCATAGGCAAAAGCCGAATATCCTACCACCGATGAAATAATGTGCAACCAAAATAGAGGGGTTTTGAAAATGTCCAGCTCGCGTGATATCACACCGAACCCGAAGAAGGAGATAACGTGAAAAATGAAAATGAGCGGAAAAACGAAGACCCCCAGCGACCTCGTGCGAAGTCTGCGTTCTACGAAGAGGTAGGTCGCAGCGATAATCATTGTCAAAAAAGACATCACTCGGTATGTCGATGTGAGCGGAATCCTGCCTTCGGCCAGCCCCATATACAGAAAAGAGGTAAAATGCAGTAAGAGATTACCCAAAGTCAGATAGCGCGCTAGCCGATGGTATGTCGGCTTCTCGGTGTAGAAGAGAGCGACATAGAGAGCAGCTATGAGAAGATAGAGCACGGAAATGATGACGCTTGCGATCAACTGAATCAGAATCTTCCCCCTTGGGCTAACTTAAAGTAATCGTTAAATTGATTAGTAAATTGCTTATAAATCGATGAAATATAGCAGTATAAACTCAAAAGTTCAAGGGACGCGTTGTTCGGCGTTTGAGGCCTTACCTTCGGGTTCATTTGATGCGGCCGATGATATACCTCCCTATCTGATTGAGACACTGGCTGGTAGCCGTCGACCGCAGGGGCTCCATCTTTTCTTCGGCCAGAGACAGAAATTCACCTGCCTTTTCCAGGAGGACAGGTTTATTATCGAAGACTGAGTCCTCATCCAGGTAATCATCCACAATCTGGAAGGCTAAGCCCAAATAAAGCCCCCAGTCGGCAATCTGCTTTAGGTGTTTCTCTCCTGCATGGTTGAGCAGTGCCCCTGAAAAGCAGCACATAGATAGAAGAGAAGCGGTCTTGCTTTCAATAAGGAAAAGATAATCCTCCAAAGAGGGTTTGACTCCATTATTCCTGATACGCTCCTCATAGATCTCGCCGATGCACATTCGCTTTGTGACATCGGAGAAAACCTCCAGCAGACTGATCCTCCTATCCGTTGGCTCAGATTTGAGACTTGTTACGATCGTAAAGAACTGGGAATAGAGAATATCTCCTACAAGAACGGCAAGGTGATTTCCATATCGATTATTGAGAGAAGGCTCGCCTCGACGCATCTCGGATTCATCGATAATATCATCGTGGACTAGAGATGCCGAATGGAGAAACTCCACCGCAACAGCCATGTCAATGAGCGATTCACTGGCATAGTCTTCGCTAACGGTCTTGGCCGCCAGCAAGACAAGGGCCGGCCGCAGCAATTTCCCCGGGGTATTGAACAGGTGCTGAACCGTCGCTTGGATTTCCTTCCTGCATTCTGCATCGAAGCTTTGATCGGTGCAAATCCGTCTAACCTGTCGATCTAGTCGAGCCGAGACAATTTTGATCTCTTTGGAGATCGGCTTTAAAATATCTTGAAACCCCATGCTTCCCCTTGAACTCGGAAAGATAGCTTCCGCCCCATCGATGCTGTACCTGATCTATCACATCTCTCGCCCTCTTTCAACCCATGTCGCGTGTAATTGATTTGCCGCCACGGGAACTATTGATGACCAAATCCGTTGACATAAATCAATACGCCAATATAATAGGGAGACTTTTCTGTAATCTATTAATTCGTATCAGTAGCTGCTGCCCCTTTTCAAGGTGGTTGCGGTAAGATCGAAATCAGGACGAGATGATCATCGGAAATCTTCTAACCCGTTATATGAGACGCACATCCAGACGCCATTTCGACTTGCAGATGACTAGCCGTCCCTTGGCTTTCCGTCCCAGTAATGAGAAAAGTTACTTACTCTACGTTCATATTCCCTTTTGTGAATCCCTCTGTTCGTATTGCTCCTTCTATAGAGTTCCCTTTGAAGAAACTCTTGCAAACCGCTATTTTGATTGCCTCGAGATGGAGATAGAACTACTGGCCGGAGAGGGCTTTCAGGTTTCGTCCGTCTACATCGGTGGTGGAACACCAACCGTCCTACCTAGTAAGCTGCTAAATCTTCTCAGGAAAATCCAAAGCATCTGGCCTTTGAAGGAAGTCTCCGTCGAAACATATGCCCAGCATCTGACACCGGATATATTGCAGTTACTCAAAGAGGGCGGAGTCAATCGACTATCGGTCGGCGTGCAATCCTTCGACAGAGCTCTTCTTCGCAGCATGAACAGACACAGAGCGCTACTCTCCCTCTCCGAAACAAAGCGGAGGATTTTGCTGGCCCATGAGTTTTTCTCGACGGTCAACATCGATATGATTTATAACTTTCCATCCCAGACACGCCTTTCTATTCTCGAGGACATCCGGATCCTAAGAGAGCTGGAGGTTGACCAGGTTACCTTCTATCCCCTAATGTCATCTGCACAGCCTACTCACGGCTTCCCTACTAAGGGTGAGAGGGTATCTTTTCCAAAAGAGAAGCGCTTTTGCAGATTGATTGTCAGAGAGCTGAAGGATTCCTACTCTATGAGCTCGGCTTGGTGCTTCAGTCGAAAACGCCGCGATATAAGCGATGCGCATAGCATGATCGATGAATATATAGTAGATTACGACGAATATCTGGCGGCTGGGGCTGGCGCGTTTGGATTTCTGAGTGGTACTTTCTACGCTAATATCTTCAGCGTCGAGAGATACATCCATCGGTTGAAATCAGGGCACCTTCCGATCATGGCATCGAGGCAAATCCCTTTGAGTGCGAGAGCCCGATACGACTTCCTCATGAAGCTCTTCGGCACGAGCGTAAAGCTGGAATTCCTGAGAAAGAAGTATGGCCCGTTCTTTCTCCTGCGCGTCTGGAGAGAGTTGTTTCTCTCGCTTACGCTTGGCGCTGTAAAGTACAGAAACGGAAACTTGTTCCTGAGGCCCGAGAAGGCCTATTACCTTGTCACACTGATGCGTGAGTTTTTTTCCGGCGTAAACCGATTCAGAGCAATCTGTACCGAGGAGAATAGATGAAGAGCATACTCGATTTTTTCAAATCCGTAAAACTGGCCGTGGCGCTTATAATCTACATTGCCATCACGTCGATACTGGCCACGCTCATCCCACAGGGAAGGGAGATCGGATTCTATCAGAGCCAGTATCCGCCCCTGCTAGCTAGCATAATCATTGGAACCCAGTTTCACGTTTTTTTTACTTCCATTCTGTTTTTAATACCGGCGCTCTTTTTCACACTCAACCTTGCCGTGTGCGCCATCGATCGAGTTGTGAGAGAAGTGAGAAATAAAGCCAAGATAAGGATCGGAGTAGACCTCGTCCATATTGGCATCCTTATTCTCATAGTGGGAGGGATCGTCAGCTTAAATCGGGAAGAACAATTTCAATACATGCGCGAAGGCGACGAGCTCCCGTTACCGGGAGGACAGGTCTTGAGACTGGAAAAATTCGAGTACTATCATTACCCAGATGGCCGCCCAAAGGACTGGATCTCGGTCGTGGATGTCGTGGAGAACGGAAAAATCACGATCGATTCGTTTCCGATCGAGGTAAATAAACCGCTCCACGTCGCCTCATGGAAAATTTACCAGGCGTCCTTCGTCAATCAATTGTTGCTAGAGGACGACAAGAATCACGAGTACACGGCAGAGCCGGGTCAGTTCATAATGTATGAGGATTTCGCCTTTGTTTATCGACGCGTTCGAAGGACAGATGCTGCGTCTTACAGGATCATATTCGAGAAATGGAAGGGCCATTCATTTGTCGAGGCGATCGAGCTCTCCCCTTCGGACAAAATCGGGGACTTTGTCATAAAAGGAGTCCAGGATTTCACAGGACTTCAACTAGTCAGAGATCCGGGATATCTTTTCGTCATTATATCCTTGGTCTTGATTTCAATCGGCCTTTCGATTACCTATATCCAGAAGATTGGAGAGAAAACAGTATGATTGCGACTATTGGCTTTATCATTCTCTGCCTCGCCTGCATCACGCAGATCGTCTATCTGATACTCAAAAAAACCGAACCGTTCTCGCACTTTCTGCTATTGGCTGCCTCTCTTCTCCTTTTCGCCGAGACTACGATTCGGAGCGTCAAAATACAGTTTGTGGCAGTGACCAACACCTTTGAATCGCTTATCTTTTTTGCCGGCGCCATTTGCCTGGTGCTCTTTATCTATCGCCTAAGAAGCGGAAAGAGTTCCTTTCCCTTTGTTCTATTCGGCGGAACGATCATCTCTATCATCCTGCTCGCCATCGCCTCTTCTCCTCTGGCGTCGAAGGAGATACTGCCACCGATTCCGGCTCTTCAATCCGCCTGGCTGGTCCTGCATGTGACGTTCGCGTTTATCGGCGAAGCCTTTTTTGCCGTCGCTTTCGCAGCAGCTATCTATTACCTCGCTCTCAAGGATGAAGAGAAGCAAAAACAGGTGGATCGGTTCATGTATACGACCGTGGCGATTGGATATCCCATCTTTACAGCAGGAGCCCTCATCTTCGGTGCCATCTGGGCTGAAGTTGCCTGGGGAAATTACTGGAGCTGGGATCCCAAAGAGACATGGGCTCTCATTACCTGGCTCGTCTATACAGCCTACCTCCACTCCAGATTCATAAAGAGGTTGAGAGGCAAGATATCCGCCGTTCTGCTGATTGTCGGATTTCTCGTGACCATCTTCACCTTCTTTGGCGTGAACTACCTGCTCACCGGATTGCACAGCTACGCCTAATTGCACAGCTATGCCTACAGGAAGACTCCGGCGAGTCCGGCGGACAGGCTAACTTATCGTGGGGCGCCTTTATCTGAGATTCGGAGTAAGAAAATTTTTATGGGAATTGTGCTATTTGTTAGCAAATGTCTTTGCATTTTTTGTTGATCTTTCTAGATGGATTAATTATGATGGGGCACTTTTCAAATCAGATATCATCATCTTATAGCAATAAATGAACAGGAGTGAATGGATGAAAATGATGCTGCGGATCATGGGTCTATTGTGGATTGCTGCGTTGGTAGTGGGGAGTTCTTTGCTCTTCGTGAACCGGGCTTACGCCGACTCACCTCTTCCAGGTATCAACTCAGAGGATAAACATCCTAAGGGGTGTGTGGACTGTCATGTCGATGCAGGCGGCGGCCAAGACTACAGGCTGAATGCGGAGTTGAAGAAAGTCAAGGATCATCCTGACGTAGGAGCCATGATGAACACTCTCCCACAGGACTGCATCATGTGTCACAAGCAGGGTGGAGCTGCAAAGGCCATCAATTTCATCACCCACAGACAACACTACGCCAATCCCGCAGAAAACCATTTTGTCACTGAGTACGGCGGAAGCTGTCTGGCCTGCCACAAGGTCAGTCTCGATACCGGTGAAATTTCTATCAAAAACGGACCGAAAAACTGGTAATCGCTGATCGATCCAATATTCTTTTTCTGAGATCTGAAACTAGGAAACGCAGATGAGGACCAAGAGCTTTCGCGGTGGATATCGATTTCGCAACTTCTCCGGTCAACCCCAGTTTAAGATCCTATCGGCGAGCATTCCTCGGCGCGTCGTAATACCCCTAGATCTGGGATACGACCCCGTGCAGGACCTGATGGTGAAACCAGGCGATTCTGTCAGAGCGGGCCAAGTCCTGGCTAGAGATAACGATAGAATCTGCAGCCCTATTCACGCCACGGTTAACGGAACTGTCGAGGCTATAGAATCTCAGGCACAGGCGACAATTGTTATCGAATCTGATGGCTCGCAAGATTGGCTGCCCCTTGAAGGCTTCTCCTCAGATTGGAGAAGTCTGCCCGCTGCGAAGATCGAAGAGCTTCTCTATCTATCTGGGGTGGCGAGCTTAAACCGCCGGTGTTTGCCTACCGGATTGAAGAGCTTTCAAATTCAACCGGACCAGGTCGAACACGTCATCGTTCATCACACGCAGTCCGATATATTCAACCACTCTCTCGAGGCTCTTTGGCAAGATCAGCGCTTCGATCAGTCGATGGAAGGTCTCGAGATCATCCAGAAAGTATATGCAAACGCCATTACGCATCTTGTAATGAGCTCGGCAGAACGAAAGTGGCTTAAGCGGATCGAAGATGTTTGGGGTAAAAACAGGGGTGTTCGAATCCACGCAGTCAAACCTAAATATCCTCAGGGATTTGCAGAAGTATTGATTCCGACGATACTTGATAGCGAATATCCAGAGGGCCGATCATCGAAAAACTCGGTCGTGATCGTTTTAGACTTCCTGGCAATTCATCATGCCTACGAGGCCGTAGCTCTTGGTAAGCCTCTCATCGAAAGGATGATTACCCTCTGCGGTCCGTGTTTCGAAGATGGCAGTCATCTCAATGTGAGAATCGGTACGACAGTCGATCAAGTCATAAGTGGAAAAGTGAAAGAAGATGGCGATTTTCGATTGCTGTGGGACAGCGTGCTCACGGGTGACACGATAGAAGATACGACCCTGCCTGTAACAAGGGAAACAACGAGTATTATCGCCTTGCCTGAGGGAGCCAGCGACGAGTTTTTGCCTTTTGCCCGCCCTGGATTCAAGCACGACTCCTTTTCGAACACTTTCTTATCCAAATTTCTTTCGCTCCCAAAAACGAATAATACGAATATTCATGGAGAGAGGCGAGCCTGCATATCTTGCAGCTTCTGCTCGGAGGTGTGTCCTGTGGGGATCTATCCCCAGCTGCTGCATCGATACGTGGAGCGGGATATCATAGACGAGAGACTTCTTCAGTACAAGATATTCGAATGCATCGACTGCAATCTCTGTAGTTACGTCTGCACCTCAAAAATCGATCTCGCATCCCTCATTAGAAAGGGAAAAGAGAGATTAAAGAAGGAGGGATACATTTCTGATGAAATCCCAGAGGAGCCAAAGGATTAAGGGGAAATGAACTTTTTGAAAAGCCTGCTCGGACGGCTGTCTAGAATAAAAATCCTCAGGAGCTTCAGAACGGTGTTTGAAACCCTCGAAGGCATTCTTTTCGGGACTCCCGAGGTCACTCCCGGAGCACCCCACATCAGGGACCATATTGAAATCAAGAGATACATGTTAATAGTCATTCTGGCCGTGCTTCCTGCGACTATCGCTTCTATTGTCTTTTTCGGATGGGCGGCTGTAAAAATCATCCTGGCCTCCTATATAACGGGCGGTGTGATCGAGGTCATTTTCGCCATTGTTAGGAAAAAGGATATTGAGGAGGGTTTTCTCGTTACGGGCCTCTTGTTCCCACTGGTCCTACCTCCTACTGTTCCACTCTGGGTTGTCGTTGTTGGAATGGCTTTTGGTGTCTTTTTCGGCAAGGAGGTGTTTGGGGGCACTGGCCGAAATATCTTCAATCCCGCACTGGCGGGCAGGCTCTTCATAACGATCGCCTTTCCCGGCTTGATGTCGGCCAACTGGAGGGCGCCATTTGCGGACGCCATCACGTCAGCAACTCCTCTTGCCGTTTTTAAGTCTTCTCGAACTATCACCCCCTATCTCGATCTTCTGTGGGGACAGACAGCAGGAAGCATGGGCGAGCTTTTTCGATTGGGTATCATAGCGGGCGGTCTGTTCCTCATCTTGACAAAGGTTAGCAGCTGGAGGATACCTCTCTGCTACCTGGGCACAGCTTTCGTGCTGTCCCTAGCCGGGAATGCCCTTTGGCCCTCCCTTATCGCTCCTCCGGCATTCCAGCTGCTCTCCGGGAGCATACTCTTCGGAGCGATGTTTATGGCAACGGATCCAGTAACCTCGCCGTTCACCAGGGCCGGAAAATACATCTATGGCACCATGTGCGGCGTGCTAACGATTCTCATTCGTAGCTTTTCGGGCTACACCGAGGGGGTGATGTTCAGTATTATC
>CAZLRN010000099.1:11048-12173 GCA_964561715.1 uncultured Spirochaetales bacterium | reverse complement strand
CTCTTTCCCTTATCGGGCAGGTTGTCCTGGCTCGCTACCGTCAAGAACTCCCGGTAGGGCTTCCATCTTTCGCCTTGGATGGACCTGGTGAGGGAGCCAATTCCAAAAAACAGGCGAGACAAAGGAATCTGTGATTGAATGACAGAAACGATGATCAAACAACGGTTATGCCAGCCTCGTATCCGCTAGTATTAGTAAATGCATTAAAAAAAACAAGAGGAAAAAAGACTATGTCCGCAAAGAAAGAGCCTCCAAGCGATCGTACTCTGGATAGGGACAATCTATAATTCATGGAATAATTGAAGCCGGGTGCCAAAGTGCCGGACATCGGTTGTGGATCAGGTACCATAACATTGGATGTAGCTTAAGCCGTAAGTCCAGGAAATAGTTATCGGAACAAATCCCCTTATGGATCGAAAAAATGATAGCGGAGAGCTTTCTCGATGAAGAAACGCGCGAGCGGGCCAAAGAAGAGGATAGAGCTTGGTACAAGGATCCCCGTTCGTTGAACTTCTGGATCCTTGTTTTTACAGCGGGAAAAGCATAAAAGATTTGTGAGTGTTATGTGGCAAGTTGGTCCAATGGCTCTAAAATAGGCACCATTTATTAATCTTTTTTAGCGTAATTACGCCGAAACAACTTTTCGTCGTCCTCAGGCCAAAGACTGCGAGCAAACAGAAAGATGATCGCTGCGGCTAATGCGACTATAGCGTTCAAAATGAAAAGAGGCCTGTGCCCAAGCCCGGCGATTAGGTATCCACCGCCGAATAGGAGAACCGATGTGCCTACACCTCTCGCCGCAGTTGCAGTTCCTGCCATTATTGGCCGCCACTCATGCGAAACAAGCTCCTGACTATGTACGGCAAAGGCCGCTCTGAATACGGCGAATACGGCTAAAATACCGGTGAGACTCAATCCGGCGATTGCCCAATGCGGGACAAGTGCCAGAAGTAGTTGACTCAAGCACAGAAGCCCGATAGCTGCTACCAGGGTCATTGATCTGCCGATCTTTTTAGCGACAATAGGCATAAGCAAGGCAAAAGGAGCCGATAGAAGTGTTGCAACTGCAATCGTGGTGCCAATCAGAGATGTAGGGGCGTGGAATCTCGCGTCCATGTAGATGTT
>CAZLRN010000099.1:0-10948 GCA_964561715.1 uncultured Spirochaetales bacterium | reverse complement strand
GCACGGTTGCGTTGCTCGGGAATCGTACTGGCCACTAGGAAGGGTTGGATGGTGACTATTACAATCGCAGGGGCGCATCCGTAGACAGCGACGGTGGCGAGAATTAAAAAAGGCCTAAGTTGCGATGGCATAGTATTTGCCATCGGAACGAACGTGTAGACAAGTGAAAGACCCATTCCTAGTATCAACATACGGCGACATCCGAATCTCCGCCCCATCCAACCTGCAGGAAACGAAAAAAGGGCCAGTGAGAGCACAATCACGCTATTGGCAGTTCCAACGAAATCAGGTCCGTAGCCCAAGCGTATCAAATACAAGTTGAATAGCACCACGTGCAATCCGCCGTAGCTGAAGCCGGTGCATGCCCACAGCGCCAAGAGCAGATACACGTTTCGCCCGAATGGCCGATTTGATTGGCTTGTCACTTTTTACTCCTAAGAATGCCGCCATGAACCGTTGAAAAAGGGAAGGAAGATAGACTGCAGCGGATACGTCGGTTAATTGCCTTTCAGTGTATGCTGTTAGAGGGGCTTGGGCAAGACAATTTCAGGAGCAACACATCGCTTTTGTGCAAGTTTTTAAGTGTTATGTGAAGAATCTGTCCTGTGGCAGGGTATCAGCAGATAAGGATCCGCCTATTCGCCTACCAAATTAAGCTGAAAAGCTTCTTTCTAAATACAAGCCGAAATGGTATCATAACCTATGTCTAATAACAGAAAGGATGTAGACATGACAAAAGTATTCGTCTTGTATCCCAACACCGAAGGAACCCACTTCAATTGGGACTACTATCTGGACAAACACATTCCTCTTGTGGAGAAGCTTCTGAAGCCGCAGGGACTCGTCGAAATCAGCGCCGACAAGCTAATGGGCGGCCCTGAACCGAACCAGCCTCCAGCGTATCACTGTATCTTCTCCATGACCTTCAAGACAGTGGAAGAGTTTCAGAAGGCTTTCCAGACCAGCGCTCAGGAGCTTATGGCAGACATACCAAACTACACCGATACACAGCCTGTGATTCAAATTAGTGAAACCATAAGATAGAGGCGCTCTTTGCTGGCTCTCGTCATGGGCTACTAATAAGCGCCCCCCCTCAGGGATCACCTCTGTCGGCAAACTCAAGAGGGACCTCTTGGCACACAAGTTTTGTGCGTAGATTGTAGACAATTTGTCCTATAGCTTTGCATCGTCTAAAGAATGTGAATTGGTTTTCCGGGTGCTATAGTAGTACACTGATGAAAAAAGGTTCCATTATATTTATCTGTGGGGTGATGCTTTTTCTTTGTGGATGTGACTTTTCTTCGCCTACAGCGACATTCACAGCTTCGAGTGACTTTCCAGATGGTTCTGATCTGATAAAGATCTCATATAACGGAGGCGAGGTCGTTCACGAAGGCAAAAGGTGGTTTGCCGTCATGGATGTGGACATTGGTGATCGGGTCTACATAGATGCTACTGTATCAGAAGGACCAGTGTCTGTGTCGATTTCAGTTGGCAGCACAGTAGATGGGGAAGGATATTCACACGGTAGTTGTTACGATTCTGCAGTATTTAGTGCAGAATGCGGCTTTACGGTTGCAGCACAATACTAATTTTAAAGTTCTTCTGCTATGTGAAGCGGTTATTATAGGCCCATTTCCTGGGGTGTCCAAGTTGTTACACTGAATGGGAGCTGTTCTGTGGCTCAGAATTAAGCAACTATACGACTACTTCGAATACATTACGCCTAGCTTTTAAAAACCCAGTCTCCTACCAATACGTTGGTAATCGTTTGCTTAGATCCCAGTCAATTATTACCGGCAAAAGAGGGAGCGCTCCTCAAGGCGGATGCTTTGTTACTTGTCATGCATTTCATATAATCAAGGAGATACGGCGAATTGAGCCTCAGGTGCAACCGCCATATATTACTCTGCTACCAAGCCGTACTCAGTGATAGCCCATACTCCATACATATATTAGCATAGATATCATGGAGGTCAGAAAATGAAAGACCTATTTTCGCTGGAGGGAAAAATCGCGTTGGTGACCGGTGGTTCAGCAGGTATCGGCGCGATGATAGCCGAGGGCTTTGCCGATTTCGGAGCGAAGGTTTACATAGTAGCGCGCAGAGAAGAGGTCCTGAAAAAGAAGCAGGAGGAGCTGGCGAAAATCGGCGCCTGCGAGTATATCGCAGCCGATGTAAGTTCAGTCGCCGGAATCAAGGGGCTGGCAAAGGCCTACGGCGAACGAGAGCAATCACTCGATATTCTTGTCAACAACGCCGGAATCAGCGACGGCCGCAGGGAAATCGAGGATATTACAGAGAAGACCTGGGACGCGGTGATGGATCTCAATATTAAAACCATCTTCTTTATGATTCAGGCGTTTCTGCCTTTTCTTCGGGTCGGGGCTTCGCCCGAAACCCCGAGAAAAGTGATCAATATCGCCTCTATCGACGGGTGTGGCAAGCTCAACTCAGCATACAATTATGCTTACGGCGTCAGCAAAGCAGGCGTGATACAGCTGGATCGGCACTTGGGTGATAGCTTGGCCTGGGAGGGAATTCAGATAAACACAATCTCTCCCGGTGATTTCCCTACCGATTTGAATAGCACGGCCCGGGATCACACAGACGAGATGAAAAAGGTCATTCCGGCTAAACGGATAGGACAGAAGGACAATATCGCCGGGGCGGCTATATTTCTTGCCTCGCGAGCTGGCAACTTTAGCGTAGGCTCCAATATCGTGGTTGACGGCGGGGAGAGCGTGAGAGGTATCCAGCGGGCATTCTATGCAACGATTTGGCCTGATTTCGTTAGACTGGACAGGTAGCCGTTCATACCGGGATGGCCGAGGAAACAGGCAACGAATTAGGGTTGCATTGTCGAGAGTGGTGGCTGGAGCACGGAAATCCCTCGACCATTCTCTCACCCTCCAGATCATAAGATATATCATTCGGTAAAGGTAACTATGCGCATCGAAGAAGGCACCTCTAAAGTATCCTTGAGTTCTTACTCAAATGCAGGCTGGTCGAACTCATAATAAACCTCGGGGTCCTCGGTTCGAATCCGAGAGGTGGCTCTTACAATCCCCTAGATTATTTCTGCAAAATATGGGTCGAAGTCTCACAGCTTTAGCGCTAGCAGCGATCTTTTTTAGTAAGCTGTGCGTCGACTCCCAGAGTTCCAAAAGAAGATTCATGATGCCCTCAGTGGTTTTGTGATAGAAGGAACTATAGGACAACCGATAGCCGAAGTTGGTCCCAGTCAAACCGATCGTCGATTTAGTGTTGGTAGTAGGCTACTCCACGCAAATGATAGAAGCCGGGTGGATTCGAGGCCTCGGTCCAGGCATTGATATCGGTTGTCGAAAATCCAGGCATTCCCAGCCAGACCGACAGCGACCCAGCGATCACCACCATAGACCACATCCTGCATATCGTTCCCCAATCCAGCGACGTTCAGAAGGTGGGTCCAGGTAGCGCCATCGTCGTCAGTGTACCAGACGGTGCCGTCGTTGCCGACAGCCACCAAGAGTCCGGAGCCGTTGTGACGCAAAGTATTGGGAAAGATGGCGCCGCCGATAAAATCGCCGTAGTCCCAGGAACCGGTCGTTCCCGATGGGCTGTATATCCCCTGTGGATTACCGAGGTTCGTGTAGATAGCCACGAAATTACTGGCGCCGTAGTCGGTGAGGTAGCCGCGGCCGCCGCTCACCGCGTACTGACTAATACTCCAGTTGCCGGTGAGCACATTGACTGCAGCACCATGTCGCGTGTGGTAATCGTTGGTGCAAATGGCAAAAAAGGTCGACGCGCCAAAGGTGAGTCCCCGAAACCGAAAGCTCGATTCACTGTACGGTCCATTCCAATTGACTCCGTCGGTCGACGTCAGTGTGACGCCGTCAGCTCCGTTTTCTCCCACCACGACGTACACGGTCGATCCATAGGTGACCGCCTTTAGGTCGTAGGCGGTACCTGTGCTGACGGCTGTCCAGTTGACGCCGGCATCGGTCGAATACCAGAGGGTGCCTCCATCTCCAACGGCAACCAGACGGTCACCCACATAGCGGACGCGATTTAAGTCGGGCGAACCCGGAGGAGTGCTTTCGGCCTCAGTCCAGGAGTTGCCGTTCGGCGACCACCAAACCGAGCCGTTATCTCCCACGGCAACGAAACGGCTTGAGAGAACGGTGCCGTTGCTGCCATCGCCGCCGGCCAATCTGAGCAGCAGATCGCGAAAAGCGATATCTTCGCATCCGCTTAGAAGAAGGGATATTGCTAACGCAACGAACAGCCCGGTATATACGCGTATCATTCCTCTTCCCATATCACCACTTCCTTTGTCTTACTCAGCTCGGCCGCTCTGTCCGCCTCTTTGCCTCGCAGATCCAAGTACGAAAAACGTGCGGCAAGCTCAGGATCGAGCTCCTTCAACTTCTCATAGGTACGTCTAGAGGTGCCGTAATTCTCCAAAGCGTGATTGGCCCTGGCCAGACACAACAGCACTTTGGGATTGTCCGGTGCCTTGGTGGCAGCCTTTTCGAAATACTCGAGCGCCTGATCCATGTCATCCCTCAAAAAGCAGAGATTGCCCATGTTAAGAAGAACAGGAAAATACTCATCTTTTAGCAGTATCTCTCTGAACTGTTCTTCTGCCATATCATCAAGTCCATACCGCGCATAAAGCACCCCGAGCTTGTTTCGGACCTTCCAGTTTCCTTGAGACCTGCTGAGCTCAGTATGAAGTCTAAATACTCTCGGCCCAATCTCCTGCTCCACAAACCTGTTAGTCTCTTCAATACACGTGCCTACCAATTCATCCTCCGGTGGAAGTGAAATTGCCGACTGCTCCCCCCCCATGAAGCCGACGGGCTCGTACATCTTCCACGCTTCGTGCATCGGAAAGAATCCAGCCTGCCCCTTACTCTCGTTCTCTCGCCACTCCCTGGCTCCCGTCTCCCACGCCTTTAAGAAACCATCTCCTATCAATGTGACCTCGACGGGAAGCCACGCTTTATCATCCTCGAGAATGAGATCATCAGGATGTATGAACTTTTGTCGGGCCTCATCCGGTTCCATATCAAGAGAAAAAGCCATGAAGATATGCCCGGGGATGGTAATAAACGCGGTCTCGACACCTACCGATTCGAACAACGCGCTGTAGAGGATCGACAGATCGTCGCAGTCACCAGCCTTGTAGTCGAGGGTTTGGCTGGGAAACTGCAGAAAATCAAGCGAAAGTTTGTCTTTGGAAAACTCCTTATAGGGAGTGGTGGGATCGATGACGTAGCTCATGCCGTAGAGAGACAGGGCCTCATGAAGCCCTATTGCGGCAAGAAGGTTTCTGTTAATGGTCCTGTTTCCCTTGTCCTTTATCATCGCCACTATGTTTTTGGAGAACCTTAGAATCGTAGAGTCCTTCGCCGTTACAAAAGCTGCGGCTTTCCGATCATCGTCCCAGGTTATCGCGTTTCGGTTGTGTATCCTTATGGTCTCTATATAATCCCGTTTCTGCGGCTCTTCGTTAATATCGTACTCGACAGTTATGCTCGCTGAGACTTTGGTACCTTCTGAGACTTCGAGCACCTTGTCCGTGAGCAGCCCGTACAGCTCAATATCCCTCCTCTCCCCAGGCTCAAGGGGCTCGCTCAGTATGAGCCTCTTCGGATTGTCCATGTAACTTTTTATAAACAGATCTATCTTTACATCTTTTATGGGAACCTCTTCCCAGTTGTGAATAGTCGCCTTTCCAAGTGGGTGTTCATCGTAGTATTTGAAGAAAACGGGAAAGATGCTTTCAAACGCCAAATTCTCTATCTCTACGCCTATCTCTTTTTCGGAGTTGACCACCTCCTTCTCGAGAAGCTCCGGGCGGGTACGCTGTTTCCCTTCTTCTCTTACCGGTGCTTCGCCGCTTCTGCCGCTCGGTAGGTGGTACGACGCCGCCAAAGCAATTCTCATACTGTTCCTGTACCCCAGATAACTCCTGTAGGAGGTGTCTAAGCCCACGCCGACCGTCGGAAAAAGCATGAAGGTAAATGATGCGCCCAGCCCCAAATATGGATTGCCGCCTCCCGTTTCCTCGGAGCTGTCTATATCGAGTCCGCTCGTGCTGTTGAGAAAACTGGAGAAGTAGCCGCCTCTTATATATCCGCTGGCGATAAACCTGGGGATGAACTCCCAGCTCACTCCCGTACCTACTCCAAAGGTTAAAGTGGAAACGGACGAGTCTAACACGGTAGGCATTAAGTTATAACCGATTTCCGCTTGCAGGTCCCAGTCGAGTCTCGATGACAGAGGAATCTGATACTGTACTAAGAAATCCGCTCCGCCCCCGAGGGTGAAGATCTCTGTATCCCTACCGAACGGTATGCCTATTCCCGGAGTAAGCTTCAGCGAGAATACGGAATCAGCCGCGAATGTATCCGGATTAGTGTTTTGACTGAATACCGGAAGCGCAAGAAAAATGACAATGACAACGGCGAGGCAATTCGTCACGCTCATATCCTCCTCCATTTTTAATTTGCCTTCCATATTATGAAAGGATTCATGGACAAATACTGAAGCTAAGACTGGACTATAAAAACGAGCTGTAGCAGATGTGAACCACTCTTGTTAGATTATAGTATTGTTTTTATTACTAATACTCAACTCTAGTGAGCTGCAATTAAATGTGATTCTTCCCTGAATGTTGTTGGCAACGGTAGAAAAATGACCCAGTCCAACGTTTTGTTTTTGACCCACTCTTTGAGCGTTGCGTCCACTTGAATAGCTATCTTGCCAAAGGTACGAGCCCTCTATAAGGACATCCCTCGACAATTCTCTCAACCCTCCAGATCATAAGATATATCATTCGGTAAAGGTAACTATGCGCATCGAAGAAGGCACCTCTAAGGTATCCTTGAGTTCTTGCTCAAATGAAGCTTTTTTCCGGGTGAGTCAATTCCAGAAAATCAATCTGCATGCACCTATCCTGAGCGCTGGTTGACTCTTCGAGTCAGGCATGATGATATGGGGAGGTACTAGTGCCTTTGTATTTGGTTTCGGCAACGAGGCAATATCTATGCGTAGAAGCGTTTTTTGTGCCGTACAAATATTTGCGCTGTTTGCTACTCTTGCTGTAGCTCAGGACAGAGGACTTGAATTTAAAATTAAGGAACTCGGGGCGAACAGCGCAGATATCGGAAAGCAGTACGCTGTTTTTATTGCCATTAATCGATACAAGCACTGGTTGCCATTACGAAATCCGGTCAAAGATGCCCAGGAGATCAGAAAGGTCCTTGAACAAAAATACTATGTTGATGAAATTATCGAGCTTTACGACGATCAAGCTTCGAAGTCAGGCATAATCAGGCTCTTCAGTCATCTGATCGAGACGACTCTGCCACAGGACTCTGTTCTTATCTTTTACGCAGGCCACGGCTATCTCGACGAATTATCGGATACAGGCTTTTGGATTCCTGTTGATGGAGGAAAGGATCCACTCACGCAAGAGAATTGGCTGACCAACAGTCAGATCAGAGGCTTCATCGGGAAGATTAAGGCCCGTCATATAGTCTTGGTCTCGGATTCTTGTTTCTCAGGAGACATCCTGAATCCATCCCGTGGAATGGTTGAAAGAATAACTGAGAGATATTTCAGAAAAGCTTATGCTCGCATTTCCCGTCAGGTTCTTACCTCAGGGGCTTCGGAGAGCGTGCCAGATGAATCGCCTTTTGCTAGGCAGTTGAAGCTCGCATTGTTGGGAAACAACAAGCCTTACCTGGATACACTGATGATTTACAATCAGGTTCGCCTGGGAGTGCCGGACACTACTCCGCTATTCGGGAATCTTAAGGGTTGTGGTCACCAGGAGGGCTCCAGCTTCATTTTCTTTCTCAAAGAAGAGACAGGGATCGGCAAATCTGAAGAAATCCAAGAGAATGAAGCTCCAAAAACGACATTTACTCTTGTAAAAGCCTACGGTAGTCTCAAAGTAGAAGCAAGGACACCCGGCAAATTATTTATTGATGGAAGCCTGCAAGGCAGCATTCCCGTTGGCACCGTTGCCAGGATTGACAATCTTGAGACGGGATCCCATGAGCTCGAGATTCGTTATGATGATAACAAGAGGGAGTCGAAGAAAATCGAAATCGAGAAAGATTCGATTGTGTCAGTGTCTTTCAGCTATGTTAAGCCCGTTCAAATCAACGTGGTGCCCTTTGCGCAGATCAATATCGACGGCAAGTTTGATGATTGGAGCGAGACACCGCCGATTTTTATTGATGCGATTGGAGACAAACGTGGTTTAGAAAAAGGTTTAGACATTAAGAAAGCTTATCTCGCTCAAGACGCCGGCAATCTATATATGCGGTTTGATATAGAAGATGATGATATAAATAGCGCTAGACTGGATGAGGCTTATCGTTTCGTTATAGAAGTTCAAAGAAGAGTCTGGGTGAATGTGGAAACCAGATTTAACACGCGTAGCCGTAGATGGGTTTCACAAATAACAATATGGGATGGCAACAAAAACGACGGAACCGATATTTGCATCGGGCATCATCGAATCGTCGGGAAATCCCTTGAAGCAAGATATCGATTGTCAGCCTTTAGCAAGTATGTCAAAAAGGGCAGCTCTTACCGCACATCTGCGGATACCTGCTATGATGAAGACGGCAAGTGGTTCCAGGCAGATGTCACTGAGTATCGAAGCATTCAATTCTGAAGTGAAAGCCGATCACCATTCTTAGTTAATGGAATCGATCATCGAAGCGGGTGCTGATCTCGAAAAGACAGACAAATCGGGCAATACTCCATTGATGGCAGCTAAGAGGAAGGGTTCTGAAGACCGTGACCGATAAAAAGCAGGATTCACAAAGCGTTTACATCGACTTTAGGATCAGGTGACGTTCGATAGAAGGAAGCTGTTCCGTCAGTTTTGTGTGCCTGCCGCAGGGGCGGACAGATCGTTAAGTGGATAATCGTTACCCGGGTGCGGACGCACTACCTCTGTGATCGGTGAGTTGAAACCAGATCCTCGGTTGTGTCATACTTGTTCTGGATTGATTGAAGTACGGCAGAGATGAAGAGGATTCCGCTCGTCTTCGCAGCTATCATCGCGATTTCGGGTTTGATCTATGTCTACAAGCTTATCTGGGGCAAACCATTCAACTTTGACCATGCTGTCGAACGGATCACACTTGAGTTTCTTTTAAGAGATCCGGAAACGCTCTCCTTTCTCGGCTTTCTAGACAATACGATACTAGACTTTCACAGCCACAAACTCACCAAGGCATCACCGGCTTTCGAAAAGGAAACCCGCGAAATTGCCAGGAGAAACCTCAAGCTTATTAGAAGCTATGATCGGGATAGGCTCTCCTACCAGCAGCAGATCACATACGGCATCATCATTCGCTATCTTCAGGAAATTGTCGATTCGGAGCGATACCCCTATCACTTGAACAACTTGTGGTATCCCGGACCTTATCCTGTCAATCAGCTTTGCGGGGTGCAAAGCGAAACACCTGTCCTTCTCGAATCGACTCACATGATTGTGAACCTCAGTAGCGCCAAAAAGTACGTCAAGCGGCTGTTGGCCTTTAGGATCAAGTTTGACGAGGTGCTCGACGCGCTGCGGTTACGCGAGGAGATGGATGCCATCCCGCCCAGATTTGCCATCGCCAAGGTGATCGATCAAATCGAGAAATTCGTATCCGTGCCGGCTGCAGAGAATATCCTCTACCTTTCCTTCTTAGAGAAAATCGATGAGTGCAAATGCATCAAGGCCGACAAAAAGGAGGAGCTGAAAAATCAAGTTCTTCTCGGAATCGAGAATTACGTATATCCCGCTTATGAGAAGCTCTCTGATTATCTCCACACCCTCTTGAGGAAAGCTGAGACGAATCATGGAGTATGGAAACTCGAGAATGGAGATGATTACTACCGATGGCTGCTTCGATGCCACACCACCGTCGATACGCCGCCAGAAGAGCTACATAAACTCGGTTTACGCGATGTAGAGCGAATCGAGTCCGAGATGCAGCGCATTTTGGCGGAGCAAGGCTGTAGCGGCGCATCCGTTGCTTTCTACATGAAAAAATTTGCTAAAGAGGAGAGGTTTCTCTATCCGGATACAGAGGAGGGTCGCGCCCAGATACTCGCCGATTATAGTAAGATGATCACGGCTATCAATACGGCTTGTAGCGCTTATTTTTCGGTGCGTCCTCGCCAGAAGGTTGTGGTTCAGCGAGTTCCTCAATTCAAGGAAGAGACTTCGGGTGGCGCCTACTATAACCCGCCCTCATTGGGTGGTTTGAGACCGGGGATCTTCTACGTCAATTTGAGAAGTGTGGAGGAAATTCCGAAATTCGGCATGCCCACCCTGGTATACCATGAAACCGTCCCCGGGCATCACTTGCAGTTTACGATTGCCCAGGGCCTCGAAGGCTTGCCTACGTTCAGAAGGGTGTATCCCTTTACCGCTTATACGGAGGGTTGGGCTCTCTATGCCGAGCAACTGGCCTGGGAAATGGGATTCCTAAAGGATCCCTACGACAATCTGGGCCGTCTTCAATCCGAGCTCTTCCGTGCTGTACGCCTGGTCGTCGATACGGGCATTCATCACAAGAGGTGGAGTCGCGAAAAGGCTATTGCCTACATGGTCGAGAAGACGGGGCTCCCCGAAACAGAGATCGTTACCGAAGTAGAAAACTATATGGTCATGCCAGGGCAGGCCTGCGCTTACAAAGTGGGCATGTTCAAAATTCTGGAGCTGCGGGATCGGGCCAGGCACGAATTGGGAGCGGCCTTTGATATCAGGGAATTTCACGATGTTTTACTGAAAAGCGGAAGTGTGCCCTTGACCATCCTCGAGAGAATCATAGACGACTATATAGCTGAGAAAAAATCCAAATGATCATGGCGTGAGGTCAGCCGATCAATCGATTTATCGTAAATCGCTTTAGCGGTAGCCGATTTATCGTAAAT
>CAZLRN010000098.1:10872-12179 GCA_964561715.1 uncultured Spirochaetales bacterium | reverse complement strand
GACACACATCGACCTCAGGCCGGCCGGTCTCTCTGCGAAGAACCTCCAAGGGATCCTGATTGCTGGAGTTGATTACGATGTCTGCGCCGAGCTCTTTAGCCATCTTCAGCTTTCGGTCGTCGATATCGATCGCTGCAATAGATGCGCAAGCCGTCAAACGAGCCACCTGGATGGTGAGCAGGCCGATCATGCCGCTTCCGACAACGGCAACGAGATCATTCATCTCGATGCCGGCTCGCTCGACCCCGTGGTAGGCGATCGAGACAGGCTCGGCCATTGCAGCCTGTGCAAAGGACATGTTGTCCGGGATTCTTGTGAGAATCCGCGAGGGAACAGCGACATATTCGGCCATGGCCCCGTCCAACTTGTACTCGTCACAGGAAACCCCAAGGATCTTTCTGTTGTCGCAGAGATTGGCCCGACCACTGTAGCAAAACCTGCAGTCGTTGCAGTAGATTGTCGAATCAAAAGTCACTCGATCGCCCTTTTCAAAGCCCTCAACGGCTGCGCCTTTTTCGACAATGATGCCTGCAGCCTCGTGCCCCATCACGATAGGAGTCTGACGCCTTCCGGTCTTCCCGCTCATTCCATGCACATCACTGCCGCAGATGCCGACGGCTTTGACCTGCAGAAGGACTTCGCGCTCTTTAATCGAAGGTACGTCATACTCCTGCATCTCGAACTTATAGGGACTTGTATGCACTAAAGCTTTCATCCTTGCCTCTCCCTTTTCAGCATTCGGACACAGAAGGATTCCTTTGTCAAGGAGATCGCTTGCTTACCGCGCGAAGTCCTGTACAATGGCTTCGATGAACCTCATTCTGTTTCGCGAGAACGAGCTCGCCTGTACTCTAGATCGAGGCGATGCGCGTGCCGTTCACATCCTGAAGGTCTTGCGACGGCGCGAAGGTGAAGAGTTCGATGCCGGAATCATCAATGGCCCTAAAGGAAAAGGCCGGGTTATAAAAATAAAAGAGAATCATATTATGTTGGAGTTTGATCTGAAAGAAAAACCCTCGCAGCTCTTTCCTTTAACTCTCATCATAGGGCTCGCCAGGCCACAGATTGCTCGGAGAATCCTACGCGAAGCAACCGCTTTGGGTGTAAGGTGTATGAATTTCTTTGCAACGGACAGGGGCGAAAAATCATACGCCCGAAGCCGTCTCTGGACCAACAGAGGGTACGAAGCTTACCTCGTAGAGGGAGCCCAGCAGGCGTTCTCGACTCTGCTGCCAGCGGTTAGGCTCTTTGGCTCGCTCGAGGAATGCCTCTCTCAACACGCCACTGGGAGACCGCGTGGACAGCCG
>CAZLRN010000098.1:0-10772 GCA_964561715.1 uncultured Spirochaetales bacterium | reverse complement strand
GCCGAGTCCTCTCGGGAAGCTGCACCCAGCAGCGGCTTATGACCGGGAAAAGCCCCTCGATGAGCAGAGGATCGCTCTCGATAACTACGAGGCTACCGTTCCTCTGGGAGCTATCTCTCCCACACACGCGGCCTGGCTTCTGGCCGTAGGCTCAGAACGAGGTTGGTCTTCAGAGGAACGCATTCTCTTGAGAGAACAGGGCTTCACGCTTGCCGGCCTGGGAAACCGAGTCCTGGGCACCGAGACGGCCTGTGTTGCTGGAATCAGCCTGATTCTGGCCAAGGGGGGCTTCATATAGAAGAAGCTTTGCCTCTACAGGAGCTTTTTGCTCCTGTTCAGTCGGACATAGGGATTCTGCTTCTTCTTCAGATAGGTTTTGTAAACCCGGCAGGCCTCGTAATAACTTTCCGGACCTCGATAGGTCGCCTCGATGTCCGCCCTGTAAAGCTCAAGCAACTGCGGAAACAGCTCGCTATCCATCAGCTTTTCGGTTCTGTAGAGGGGTAGTTTTTTCAATGCTGCCGGTAGCATGTGGTATCGAATGAGAAACGTGACTTCGCTGATGAGCTTCCGGTCGAATCCCAAATACCGCATGAAGGAAGCCCCAATCCGGGCTCCCAGTTCGGCATGATCCTTGAATGGCTTGTCTTTGAGCTTGGAAGAGACAGGCTTGCCGATATCATGGAGCAGAAGCGCCATCGAAAGGGTCAGATCTCTCTTCTTTCTGTGCTGCAGGCTCTCTAGCGTGTGGTCCCAGACATCACCCTCTGGATGATACTCTTTAGAGTGCTGGACACTGGCCATCTCGTAGAGCTCCGGCCAGAATCTCTCGAGGAATCCGGCCTTGTAGAGAAGGATCAGTCCCTTCTCCGTGTAGCGGCTTGTAAGAAGAGACACCAACATCTCCCGCTGCATCTCAGGCGTAGGCTCGAATTCATACCGCCCTTTCGCACTAAGCGGGATATCGATCTCGTAGTGATAACGAGATACCATCTTGGCGGCTTCCATAACCGCAATCCAGTTCGAGATGGGTTTTCTCACCTCGATGAGCCTTCTCTGCCTCAAATCACGGTAAATTCCGCGGGGATCCCAAAAGGCATCTCTCGAAAGATTGTAGACGAGATACTGGGCGGTAAAGGCGCGAGGCGGCACATCCTCGATTCGGTCCACCAATCGGAAGATATAGCGCCTGTCCTGATCGAAAATGCAGGCGTCTTCAAAGGGCATTCCCGTGAATTGGAGTTCATCGAAAATCTGTGCAAGGGATACCAGTGAAGCGTCTGTCAGGATATGAACGGCTCCGGGCTCTTTTACCTGAAAGTAGCGATCCAGCGCGGAATAGCTCCCCAGAAAAATGGATAATCCCCTCTCCTGCATCTTCGTAAGTACACCATCCATTTTTCCATCCCGAATCCTTTCATTAATCTATATAGTACTATATCGCAGGTACGATCGACAACCTATTAACCGGCTAAATACCCTTATAGAGGAGATCCCGATCCGCTATTTCTGCAGCGTTTTGGCGTGAACGTCCCGTGCCGACTCCTCGTCGACAAGGATCTCGATCAGCTTCTCCGAAAACTCTGCGGCAGTGCCGGGTCCGCGGCTGGTGATGAGATTGCCATCCACCACGACTCGATCCTCTGAGAAGTGGCACCCTTCGAGCCGGGATTCATAACCGGGATAACAGGTCACCCTCTTTCCCTGCAGAATGCCGGTCTTGTGTAGAGCAACGGCAGGGGCTGCGCAAATTGCCGCGACAGGCTTTCCTTGCTCGTAAACCCGTTTGACCAGCGAAAGAGCCTGTGCCGATGCGGCGATGTTCTCGGCACCGGGCATCCCTCCCGGAAGAATGATTCCCTCGAGATCGTGCTCCGAAACCTCCTCGATCGTCTTATCCGCCTCGATAGCGATGCCGTGGGATCCTCTGACGACTCGGCCGCCGATCCCAACGATCTCGAGATTCACATTGGCTCTTCTGAGAAAATCTGCAGGGGTGACGGCTTCGACCTCTTCGAAGCCCTCGGCAAGCAGCAGAGCTACCATTGCTTTTCTCCCTTTCGAAAAGTTAGCTCCTCGGCTAGCACCCGTCAAGCTTGTCTCCTGTTAGCTGGCCGGCTCGATTGGCAAAGGAGCAATTTTTCCTTATGATCGATTTCCGGAGTGAAGTTTGATTAAAGTAGATATTCCCGATTTCGGACGCCTCACCATCGAACATCTCGTTCTCGACTATAACGGAACTATTGCCATAGATGGCGAGCCTATAGAGGGGGTGGCCCATCGACTCAACAGGCTCTCTGAAGACATTCAAATCCATGTCGTTACGGCTGATACCTTTGGAAAGGCTCGAGATCGGCTGGCAGGACTTTCTGTTAAGCTGAGCATACTCGATGTCGAGGAACAGGCGCAGGCCAAGGCTCGCTACGTCGAGAGCCTCGGCGCCGAGAGAACCGTGGCCATCGGAAACGGACGAAATGACAGGCTCATGATGGAGATGGCGCGGCTTGGAATCGTCATACTGGAGGGCGAGGGCTGTTCCGTAGAGACCCTCAAAGCGGCAGAGGTGTGCGCACGATCCAGCACTGAAGCCCTCGACCTAATTCTCCATCCAAAGCGGCTTATCGCCACTCTTCGCTCTTAGGGGACATCAGGCCCTAACGCTGTAGCCTACTGCCTCTATTGCCTCTGTGATCTGACTCCGTTCGGTTTGGGAGCGGTCGTACTGTACTGTCACGGTGTTAGTTTCAAGATCGACCTCAGCACTACTGACACCTTGAAGGGCTTGCACCGCATTTTCCACCCTCATCTTGCAGTGACCACAGCTCATTCCATCAACGATAACTACTTCTTCGACCAAACAATCTTCTCCTGCTAAAGATAGCTAGACATCAAAACTGAGCAATCCTGCACCTCTATGCTGTGACTAGATAGATACTAAATCCTACAGAATAAGTCAACTTTATTCCTCTACAACTGCATATCGTTGGCTGCGACCTACGCGGCCCGCCCACAATCCAAACAATCTGAGCCATTTTAACCATGCATGCCAACTACTTGCTCCGCAAGCTGCTTGCGGAAGCAAGCTGCTTGAGGAACAAGCTTGTAGCAATTCCGACTCAGATCGGTTTAGGAAAATCCTGCTAGAATAACAAGAAATTGAGCCGGAATTGCACATCGCGGTTTTCGATATGGTGGTGAATCGGATCTATCGAAAAAGGGAGCTCTATACGGCCTGTTTCGAGGAGGACGGCTGCCAGGACTCGAGCTCATCGAACACCTCCCGCAGAATCGACACACAGCGGTCTATCTGCTGTTTGGTATGAAGAGAGGAGATCGAGAGCCTCAACCGGGTTTTTTTCTTGGATACAGCAGGATAGGTGACCACACCGGTGTAGAGCCCCTTCTTAAAGATGTTTTTGCTGATCTCTCGGAGTCTCAAGTCGCTTCCGACCATGATTGGTACGACCTGGGATTTTGTGCTACCAATATCAAACCCAGTGGTTGTAAGCTTTTCGTGAGCGTATCTTATGTTTTCCCAGAGCTTCTCTCGCTCCGTTGGGTCCCTCTTAAAGATCTCTAGCACCTTCATAATTCCCACTGCTGTGTGGGGTGCCATGGCGCACGAGAAAATGTATGAGCGTGCGTACATTCTCAAAAAGGTCATCAGCTTCATATCACCTGCGGCAAATCCTCCGATAGCCCCGAAAGATTTGCTGAAGGTTCCGATGGAGATATCTATCTCGTCTTCGACACCGAAATGCTCTCCCACACCCGAACCTTTTTCGCCAAAAATGAGTGTGGCGTGGGCTTCGTCCAGCAGGATTTTTGCGCCGTACTTCTTGCATATTGGAACGATCTCAGGCAGATTCGCCAAGTCTCCATCCATGCTGTACACACCTTCGACACAGACGATAACTCTCCTGCCCTCGAGCTTCTTCAAGACTTTCTCGAGATGCCCGGGGTTGTTGTGAAGAAAAACCTTAACTTCAGCCCCGGAGAGGCGCACCCCATCGTAAATCGAAGCGTGGGAGAGAACGTCCAGCACGGCCACATCCCCCGGTTTGAGAATTCCTGATAGTATTCCAAGGTTGGCACTGTAGCCTGTGGGAAACACGAAAGCGCCGCCCTTGCCTTTGAGCTCTGCTATCCTCTCCTCCAGCTCTCTGGTCACACCGTAGTAGCCGCTGAGAAGAGGCGCGGAAACCGCACCAGTTCCAAAAGAGTCGATGGCCTCCTGAACAGCCTTCTTCACCTCCGGATGGAGAGAGTAGCCAAGGTAGTTGTAGGAGCAAAAATTGAGAAAACGCCTCTTGGACTGAGACCTATCGAGCAGTTCGAACTCGGTGTCGGGAGCCGTAAGGATGGGATTCCCATACACCATATACTCCTTTTTGACCCCGTCCTCCAGGAATTCCCAGAAGTACTCCTTTACGTCGAACAGATCATCGCTTTCGAAGTTGGCAAAATCCTCCACTGAGAAATCGTCGCAATTGATATTGCTCAAGTCCCATTTGTGTTTGCTTATCGCCATGAGATTCCCCTTTTCACGGCCCAGCTTGTGTTGGGTAGGCCAATTCATGTTGGTCAGCCCAATCTGAATTGGGCTCTGCCAACCCATGTTGGCAGAGCCCCTCAACCTTATAGACTTATTAACATAACATTTTTGGGTGAATAATTCGAACCCCAAAATCCCAGAAAAGCTTTAATCAGCCAAGAACCTCGTCAAATGCTTCGTTTAGAACCGCAAGACTTTCAGAGAGAGCCTCTTCAGGGATCGTCAGGGGCGGACAGATCTTGATACACTCGTGATCCAATCCCACTGGAGCAAACATCAAGAGACCCTTCTCCAGACAACGTTCGCTTATTCGCAGTGCGGTTTCTCCATCGGGATCAGTGGATCCGGATTTTCCTATTAGCACCCCTCCGACCAGCCCTCGGGCTCTAACCGCTGGAACTCTATCCGGATACTTCTGCTGAATCTCCAGAAGCCCCTCCCTCAGCTGCGTGTCGAAGCTCGCCGCTCTCTCGACCAGCTTTTCCTCTTGAATGAGCTTGATGTTGGCCACCGTGGCAGCAACGGGGAGGGGACTGCCCGAATGGGTGATCGTCATCTCTCCGGGTTTGTATTGCTCCATCAGATCCTTGCGGCCGATCACAGCACTGATAGGCAGCGACGAGCTGATCCCCTTGCCACAGGTGATGATATCCGGAACGATCCCGTAATGTTCGAAGGTAAACATCTTGCCCGTGCGTCCAAATCCCGCCTGGACTTCGTCCATTATGAGGATGACGTCGTTCTCACGGCACCAGTGCTCGAGATCCTTGGCGTAGCGATCAGGAAAGAAGTAAGGTCCGATTCCTTGATAGCTCTCCGATATGACTCCTGCGACATCCTCGCCGGTGAGGTTGTGCTGATCCAGAGTCTCGAGAAACTGGTTGAAGTCCAGACGCGGGTTTCTAAATCCGTTTGGAAAGGGAGTGTTGATGAATCCCACATCGGTTTTAACAATCCACTTCTTGGCCTCCGGCATGCCGCCAGCGAGTTGGGCTGCCAAGGTACGACCGTGAAAGGCGCCGTCGAAGCCCATGATGACGTGTTTCCTTTCACCGTACTTCCTAACGCCGTAGGTCCGGGCGAGCTTGACTGCATTCTCGATGGACTCCGATCCCGTGGTAAGCAGGAAGACACGATACTCCTTGGGATTTGGAGCGAGGGACTGAAGCATCGTGGTGAGCTCGGCCCTTTGCTCGTGATAGAAGGCAAAGGTGGAAAGCAGCGGCTTGTCGATCATCTCCCTGAGAGCGTCGCAGATCTCACTCCTTCCATGCCCGGCGTTTGTCACGAGAACGCCGCTGGACCAGTCGATCCACATGTTACCCCATCGATCGTACACATTGATCCCCTCGGCACGATCCCAGATTATAGGGGGCTGCCCCCACATCGCCTGAGATTCAGACCTCTCGAACTGCTCAAGGATCGGCAGAGATTCTGGAACCGGGATCTTGGTCTGGATTCTCCTGTATTTCGTCTCCAGCTTGGGAACCTCACGGGGAGTCATGTTGTAGCTTATCATGGGTCAACCTCGCTTCTTCAGATAGCTCTTTGCCGGAACTTTCGTAGCGCTTCTATCGTAGCGGCAGAGTTTCGATATTTCAATATGCCAGGAGTCATTTCCTTAAAAGCCGTCACTTGATTGCTATGAACGCGCCTCCACCCTTGGATTTTCGCCGTACACGATGCGAAAGGATTCGCCGTCCCTCAGAATGGAAGCCCTGGCGGCTTCAACGACCAGCTCGTTGACAGAGCTGTTGCCCGGCGTTGCGATAAGCCCCTTTTCGTCAACCTCACGGATAAGCTCCTGCCGGCGCTTCAGGGCTCTATCCTGTTCAAGGTCTGACACTGATTCTTCGATGCGGGCAATTGTGTTAATCGTGGAGGAAATCGAATCAAATCCATATCCCACGGGCTCATATCCGGGGCCCTCCCACGGAACGAGGCGATAGAAATCAGGATTGATATAGTTGAAGTGGGAGCCCGCGCATCCGATTCCATCGAGATAGCTGTGGGTCACTCCTCTAAACTGATCGTTGTGTTTGATCATGCCCGACTTGCCCTTCCCTTCGCAGAACATGGTCAAACACTGCTCGTTGCTCCCGCCGCCCTCATCGGGGTAACCCAAACCATCGGTCACCGTGAGCAGCGCGCCGTTTTCGTACCGCACCCTGCCGTTGGCCCACATATAACCCTCGTTCCCGTTAGGAAAGGTTCCCTTGATCCCTGCCACGGAAACCTCAATCGGTTTGAGCCCGGTAATAAAGAAAACCAGATCGACATAGTGGCATCCCACATAGACAAAGGGATCCGTTTTGTCGCAGGTGAACCAGTTCTGAAAATTGCTGAATCGATAGAAGTAGGGTTCGATCATCTTGGCTTCGCCTATGACAAACTCACCGAACTCCCCTTTTCGGTACTGCCGACGCGCCAGAAGAGAGCGACGGTCAAATCGCTTGTGGTACTCCACCCCCACGAAGAGTCCTCGATCGAACGCCAGATCCCGCAGCTCCTCCGCGTGTTTGTACGTCAACACGAGGGGTTTGACACACAGGACATGCTGATCGTTTCCGAGCGCCTCTTTCACAACCTGATAGTGCAGCTGGTCCGGAATGGCCACCACAACAGCCTGCCGAGGCTTCATCCGAGCGATAACCTCTCGGTATAGGTCCGGCTGGAGTCTGTCTTCCGGCTCGCTCAAGCCGGGGAAAGCCTCGAATCCCTGCTCCGGAAAGGCCTCCCGGATTTCTTCGTTTTCGTTGAGGGCTCTAAGGGGAGTCGAGTTCAGAGCGCAGATCTTGATCTCACCGACAACTCCGATCCTCTGGAGGTGATAGATAGAGGGAAGAATCAGATCGTTCGTGATCATTCCCCCACCGACAATAGCTACATCGATCTCCATTGAGGTACTCCAAATATCTAAAAATAGAGAATCGCGTCAATCGCCGTAGGTTTCGCTGGTGCTACCTCTTGACCGCGCTGCTGCGGCGCTCGTGCATATTCCTTTCCATGGACTCAGGGTAGCGATCCGGCAAGTGGGATACCTCGGTCAGTTTCTTAAGATGACTCTCATCCAAAACGAGGTCTGCGGTATCCAAATTTTCGCGAAGCTGCTCACTGTTACGGGAGCCAACGATAACGGCCGTAACCGCTGGGCGGCTGAGGACCCACCGAAGGGCGACCTGGGCCGCTTCGGCTCCAATCGATTCTGATATCTCGAGCAGGGATGCAAGAGCGTTATCTGCATTGGGCCCAAAAAACCGGCTTGGAAACGCCCACTTCTCCTCTGATCGGGTTCCGGGCATTGACCTCTCGCCGGGTTTGTACTTCCCTGTCAAAAAGCCTCCTGCCAGGGGTCCCCAAACCACAACCCCCAACCCCTTGAGCAGGCAAAGGGGAATCAGCTCCTGTTCTATATCCCTCACAACAAGGCTGTACTGGGATTGATAGGCCACGAATCGCGCCAGGTTTTTGGTATCGCTGATCCAGAGGGCCTCACTCAGCCGCCAAGCCTGATAGTTGCTGCAGGCAATGTATCGGACCTTGCCCTGGTGCACGAGGTCATCAAGGGCTCGAAGCATCTCTTCCAGAGGCGTTTGCACGTCCACGTGATGAATGTAGTAGAGGTCCACATATTCCGTTCCGAGGCGCCGGAGGCTGTCCTCGATGGCGTTCATAATATGGAGGCGGGACATTCCGGAATCGTTGGGACCCGTTCCCATCGGATTGAAGAATTTAGTGGCCACAACAGCGTTACGGCGTTTGCCCTTTAAGGCTTTGCCGAGCATGATTTCCGACTCGCCGCTGCTGTAGCCATCGGCTGTGTCAAAGAAGTTTACACCCCGTTCGAGCGCTACATTTACCATGCGCTCAGCCTCAGACTGATCGGCGGTGCGCCCGAAAGTCATTGTACCCAGACAGATCTCCGAGACCTTCAGACCGCTTCGACCTACATTCCTGTACTCCATGAAAACCTCCCCGGCGAAGATAGAAATCCATACTACGTGATGCTGCAGGGCCTTGCAAGATCTGCAGCATAGAAGTGCAAACGAGCCTAGCCTCTGGGCAGATGGGAGCTTTTACGCAGATGGGAAAGCCAGCTCTTTATGCCGTGCCTTTCGACATATCGGTGTATATGCCTGAATCCCTGCCCGTAGTATCGGTTCTTGCTTTTGAAGAAGCTCTCTATCAGAAAGCGGGCCGTCTCATCACAGTATTCTCTCAGAATCAGATACGATGCGTAATTGCAGCTTCCCTCACAGAGAGCTTTGTCGTTCTCCAGAGGCGCGTTGAGATACTGCCAGACATGCATGATCTCATGAGCCGCTGTAGAAATAAAGTGCATCTCGGGCATAACCGTCAGGACGTAGATATCGATTTTGACGGAGGAATGCCTTTTATCGACGACAACGTCACTACTCATACCCCGAGTGACGCTCTTCGTCACAAGACGTTTTACGCTCTGATAGTGGGTGAAGCCTGTCTCCTCGATACGATTCCGCTGTTGCCCGGAGATCCGCGAAAGCCTCTCGCGATCAATAAGAGAAAAGCCGCAACGCGAAAGATCAACGAAGATGCCATGGCGATGGAGATCGCGAGCGACTTGCTGCAAGAGCTCTCTGGCTTGTCGTCCATCTTGCACAACGGATCTCAGGCATAGATTGCAGATGCGGCGACCATCTTTGAGGGTCTTTCCTCCACCGGTAAGTGAGGAAGAGATGAATCGCTTGCAGTAGTCGCACTGGGCTTCCCGATTTTCGTGGCGAGGGTGATAGCTGTTGCCCCAAAAATCCTTCAGAAGCTTGCCTTCGATGACCCCTCCACACAGGGCACACCTGGGGGCCACGTGATTCTGGAAGCAGTCCCTGTGGTAAACGCGCCTTTCGTATTGAACGCACTCTCCCTCAATGGGCTTTTGGCAGAAATCACATCTGGGCTGAACGTATCTCCTGTAACACTCCAGGTGATAATTCCGTTTATCGAAACGTACAAACTGCGCCTCTCTGATCACCTTCCCGCAGTGCCCGCAGCGCATCAGCGCCTCCATAGCATATCGTTGGCTGCGACCTACGCGGCCCGCCCGCAACCTTAACAATTTTGTCCATTTTAGCCACGCATGCCAACTGCTTGCAGAGCAAGCTGCTTGCAGAGCAAGCTGCTTGCAGAGCAAGCTTGTGGCAATTCCGACTCAGATCGATTTCGGAAAATCCTGCTAGAATACCAAGAAACTGAGCCGGAATTGCATAGATCGATTCAAAAGGAAAGGGTATAGTTTCGTCGAGGAGCTGATATGGTAGTTGACACTCACATCCATCTCTACGATCCAACACGTCCCCAGGGGATTCCTTGGCCGGATCCAAAGGATCAGATCTACCGTACGATTCTGCCCAAGGATTTTCGTGAAGTTGCCACCCCTGCCGGCGTCTCCCATGCCATCATAGTCGAGGCAAGCCCATGGTTCGAGGACAATCAGTGGATCCTGGACCAGATCGCTGACGAGAAGGGAATTCTCGGTTTTGTCGGACATCTCATTGTTGGCTCCGACGATTTTCCAGCGTTGCTCGACGGCTTTGCGGCAAATCCCCTCTTCAGAGGGATTCGGGCCCGAAATATAGAATACCGAAAGCTGACAGGAGAGCCTTACAAATCCCACCTCAAAAAGCTGGCCTCTCTCGACCTCAGCCTGGACCTGCTCGCGCGTATCCCCAACTTTGACGATGTGGCTTTGCTGGCCCGCGAAGTGCCGGACCTCCGTGTTATCATCAATCACTTGGGACATCCGGCCATCGACGGCGGTCAACCAGCGGAAGACTGGAGGGAGGGAATAGAGCGCTGCGCCGAACGCCCTAACGTATTCTGCAAGGTCTCGCGCATCACCGAAGCCGCCGTTAGTTGGCCGGCTCCAAGGGATATGGAATTCTATCGACCGGTCCTCGAGCACCTATGGCGGTGTTTTGGAGCTTCGAGGCTGTTGTGGGGAAGCAACTGGCCGGTCGCCGAGAGGGCCGGTGACTACGCAACGACCCTGACGATTGTCGAGGAGTTCCTGGGCGAAGTCGAGGCTGGTGATCGCGAAGCAGTCCTGTGTGAGACCAGCAGAAAGGCCTATCACTGGACAGAGCGAGAGTAACAGAGGACTCAGCGTGGACGAGCTCAGTCGGGAAGCCTCGGCCGGACTCAGCGTGGGCCGCAGAGCCCCCCCACCCAAAACCCCACCAAA
>CAZLRN010000097.1:0-12194 GCA_964561715.1 uncultured Spirochaetales bacterium | reverse complement strand
GCATCCTTCTACACGGTGAGAGCATAGACAGGTTAAAACCTGACACGATTGTTGCAAGGGGAATCAGCTACGTCCCCCAGGTCCAAAATATTTTCCCCTCCCTGACGGTGCAGGAAAATTTGGAGATGGGCGCTTTTCTAAGAACTGACAATATTGCTTCTAGGATACATGAGATATTCGAGCTCTTTCCTATCTTGAAGGAGAGACGGAATCAAAAAGCCGGCCAGCTGTCAGGGGGACAGCGACAGTTGGTTGCGATGGGAAGAGCTCTGATGCTCGACCCCAAAGTTCTGCTTTTAGACGAACCTTCAGCAGGCCTGGCTCCGTTGTTTGTCGAAATGATTTTTGAAAAAGTCAAGGATATTAACTCAACCGGCGTTTCGATTGTCCTAGTTGAGCAGAACGCCATAGAAGCTTTGACCCTCTCCCACCGTGGATATGTTCTGGCAACCGGGAAAAATGTCATGGACGGCGAGGCAAAAGCCCTTCTCGAAAACGAAGAGGTCGGGCGTCTTTACCTTGGAGGATAACGTTGGTTGAGCTCTTCGTATACGGAATTGTACTGGGAAGCATCATTGCCTTGGGCGCCATAGGTTTGACGCTGGTCTTTGGAATTCTTCGCTTCGCTAATTTTGCCCATGGCGATCTAATGGCTTTCGGCGCTTACATGGCGTTGTTCCTGATAACAGGGCCTCTTTCCTGGATAGGCGTTTCTGACGCCAACTTTGGACACCTCTCCATCGACTTACGTATGGTGATTGCTTTTCCCATTTCCATAGCGACCGTTGCCTGCATGGCCATAGCTCTGGATAAGATCCTCTATCAGAGGCTCAGACGTAAGGGCGGTGCGGCCGTCACAATGGCGATGTCGGCACTTGGTGCGTCTTTTATCATAAGAATGATTATAATGATTATCTGGGGCGCTGATTTCAGATTCTATAAACCCGGCCTCTTGAGACCGGCTATACATCTCCCTCTAGGTATAAAGATCAGACCGGATCAAATCCTCATTCTTATAACAGTTTCTGTTCTCGCTGCGGCGCTTCACCTCTTTTTACGGAAGACCAAGCTGGGTAAAGCCATGCGAGCCACGGCTGATAATCCGGACCTGGCAAGGATCTCAGGCATCAATATAGAGAGAATTATCTCATGGACCTGGGGGATCGGTGGAGGCCTCGCCGGGGCGGCGGGAATCTTGTACGGAATCGATGTCCAGCTTCATCCGGGTTTAGGCTGGAACTTCCTCTTACCACTCTTTGCAGCGACTATTTTGGGTACAATCGGAAACATGTACGGAGCTCTTATTGGAGGTTTGATCATCGGCGTAGTCCAGCAGTTATCCACTGCGATTCTTCTCCCAACATATAAACCGGCTGTAGCGTTCCTGTTTATGATACTCATTTTGGTGATTCTGCCGAAAGGCATTTTTGGCGAGAGGTCCAGGTAATGCAGATTTCAGGAATACTTGCCTATCTGGTTTCGTTTGCCATAATGGCCGGCATTTACGCTATCTTTTGCTTGGGCTTGAACATCCAAAGGGGATATACGGGACTGTTCAACATTGGAATAGCAGGTTTCTTTTGCATAGGGGCCTACACCAGCGCCATGATTACGACTCCCAAGCCTTCCGGGCTATATGCTCAATATGTACACCAGATTTTTGCCTTGGATCTTCCTTTCCCTCTGGGATTGTTGGGAGCTGCTCTTATCTGCGCTGTGATCGCCTTTTTGATCGGGCTGCTAACCCTCAAATTGCATGAGGACTATCTGGCCATTGCAACCATAGGAATAGCCGAAACAGTAAGGTTGGTATTCAACAACGAACACTGGCTGGCCAACGGGCCAAGGGGACTCGCCGGCATTCCTCAGCCATTTATGAAATTCGAATGGTTTAGCAAACTAATCAGCCCAAGGCTTTACGGCTATATATATCTGTCAATTGTAATATTGATCTTGGTCGGGATTTACCTCATGATCGAGCGCGCTATCCGCTCTCCCTGGGGGAGGGTGCTTCGAGCTATTCGCGAGGATGAGGTGTCAACGGCTATGAGTGGAAAGAGCATCTTCAGCTTTAAGATCCAGGCCTTTGTATTCGGAGCCATGGTTATGGGTGTAGGCGGCGCTCTCTATGCCCATTATATTAAAGCGATTTCGCCAGATGTTTTTACGCCGCTCTATGGAACCTTTATTATCTGGGTTATGGTGATGGCCGGAGGAAGCGGCAACAACAAGGGAGTCATTCTTGGCGCCTTTGTAGTCTGGGGAATATGGATAGGAACCCAAACACTAACCGACCTGCTTCCATACACTTTGAAGGCCAGAGCACCTTATGTACGGTTTCTCATTATAGGAGTTCTGCTCGAGGTCATCCTAATCTTCAGGCCCCAGGGGATGCTGGGAGAAGAAAAAAGAGTCTCGAAGCTGCTGGAATAGAAACTGGTGCGCCGTGGGCGGCCGAGCCCTTCCGGGTGTTACGCCCTGCCGGGGGGCACCATAAAAAAAGGGGATAACCGAAAAGCGGCTATCCCCTTGCAGAGTCGAAATCTCAAATCGAAGACCTACTGTATAACCTCCACTGTCTCCATCGTTCCCTTGGTATACTTGAACACTTCGATGGGAGTCACGACATCTCCATTTTTGTCAAAATCGACTGCGCCGGCAGCTCCCTCGTAATTGATCTGCTTGTTCTGTTTGAGAAGGTCAAAAGCTTTGGCAAACTCTCCCGGCATGATGACCTCTCCCGGAGGATTGGCCACTTCTCTCAGCTGGTCTCTGATATTCGCTGCAGTCATATCGAGCCCTTTTACCTGTGCGGCATAGGCAGCAAGACCTACAACAGCCATGCCATCGTAAGCATTGTCAATAAAAGGCAGGGGCGGTTTTTGCCCGAACTCTTTCTCGAATGCTGCCACAAAGAGCGCGGTCGATTTCCCACCAACAGTACCGGGCGCAGTTCCGATCATTCCTTCCACATTCTCCGCTCCTAATGCCTGGATGATATCCTCCGACTTGGTACCGTCGCAGAAAAAGAAGCTCTTGTAGTTGAAGAACTCGATCGCCTCTTTCAGGTACACCTTTGCGTGCTCCGGGTAACTGTAGGCTGCGAGGGCATCCGGATTGCCTTCCAGCGCTTTCTTCAGTTCCGCAGTGTAGGACTCAGCGGCTTTCTCATCGTGGGGTACCGCAGCCAACACTTTTCCGCCGCTTTTTTCAAAGGATTCAGTAAACCACTGCGCAAGCCCCTGGCCGTACGGATTGTTAACATATAGAATCGAGATTGTCTTGTACCGTTTTGCAGCCACCTTTCCGGCGACGACTCCCTGAAGCGCGTCAGAGGGGCACGTTCGAAAAAGGAAATCTTTTCCCTGATCGGCCGGCAGAGCCGTAATCATAGGAGATGTGGATGCTGGTGAAATCATGATAACGTTGCCTGGCGAGGTCACAGATTCGGCAACCGGCATCGTCACTCCGCTTGACAGAGCTCCGATAATTGCTACTACACCGTCCACCTCTACGAGCTTTTTAGCAGCGTTCGTGGCTGGAATGGCAGCGGTTTCGCTGTCTTCGTGAATGAGCTCAACCTCCAGACCGGCCTCGGTCAATTGCTTGGCTGCGAGAACGGCCCCGTTCTGGATATTTGGACCGTACTCCTTAAGCGGTCCAGTGTGGGCCATTAGCGTCCCAACCTTGATAGCTTCCTTTCGGCCTGCAGAAAAAGCAATCTGCGGTATAACTAGTAAAATAAGCAGAAAGACCACAAGAATGTTTGGCTTTTTCATCTTCATCTCCTCCTCATTTATGATAGTCACAAACATTAAGACCTAAAAGCGTAAAAGTCAAGGTTTGTCGATAGGTTTTCATGCTGAAATCTTCGCGATGGCCGGCCTGTTGAGAAGCGGGTTGTGCTCAGAACCCTTCCACTGGGTCCCATGAAAGGAAACTGGAGGCAAGTCGATTTCCGACTTCTCAAGGCCTAACTTTACTTACCCGATCAGAAATATTTTCCGCATATTAGTCGTAATATCTGCCAGGTCTCACTTTGGACACGGTAGTTAAATAAATACAGATTTTCGTTCATAATTGGACCAAACTGCGGTGACAGAAAAAGGGTAAAACGAGATGAAGGATAGATACAGGCATCTTTGGGTTCTGCTGATTCTAACTGTTTTGATGGGATGCGGCCAGGGTACCGAGCTTTCGGAAGAGGAGGCTAAAAGTCTCAAGCTGTCGGCTCAAAACGAAATCCTGGCAAAAACCGTCAATAAACCCGGCGGTGTCGAGTTTGCCATTGGCACCGTTGGGGATACGTGGACCACTTCGGTCAACAACGATCCCAAAACCTTCAATACCATTACAGCTCGAGACGGAGATACGAGGGATGTGATCGATCCGCTCTACGACTACCTGGCAGATTATGATCCCTACAAGAGAGAGTTTGTGCCCAACTTGGCGAGCTTCGAGGTTATAACTGACAAACAAAACGACAAGCTGAGAGTCGTATACACTCTGAGGGACGACCTGTACTGGACCAATCTGAAAAATGATCCTCCCGGCGGAGTAAAAGCGACCTCCGATGACATCGTGTTCTGGTACAACGAAATCGAGGGTGATAAGAGCCTTCAACACCCCGGATATCCAGGCCAGTTCATCGAAATGGCAGATGGGAGCGAGGCACACATCGACATAGAAAAGCTCGATGACCGACGCGTTGTCTTTCATTATCCCAGAATCGTAGCCAATCCCATTCTTTCGACGACCATGTTCTTCGGCCCCCGGTATATCTACGAGAAGGCAAAGAAGGAAAACGGAGTCGAAGGGGTTTTGAGCGTCTTCAGTGTCGACACCGACGTGACCACCATCCCTTCAATCGGCGAATACCATCTCGCGGAATACTCTCCAGGCGTTCGGGTTGTGCTCAAGCGCAATCCCAACTACTGGAAAAAAGACAAAGCCGGCGCCTCGCTTCCCTACGTTGAAGAGATTATCTACAGGATTGTTCCAGACCGCAATACGGAGTATCTGCTCTTCAAGGAAGGGACGAAAGACTCCTACTCGGTGAGGCCCGAAGACCTGGATGAGCTTTTGAACAAAGAGGATCCAGACTACGCTATATACAACGGAGGCGAAAGCCTGGGTTCGGCGTTTTTCAGTTTCAACCAGAATCCCGACAACATGGACAAGACTGTCTGGAGCTGGTTCATCCAGAGCAAGTTCAGACAGGCCATGAGCTGCATGCTCAACAGAGAGAGAATTGCCCAGTCGGTCTACCGTGGACTGGCGGTTCCGGCCCTTCACTTCTTTGCCCGTCCCAATCCATTCTTTGACGAGAACATCAAGCTCCAATACACCTTTAATCCGGAAAGAGCCGTCGAGCTTTTGGCAGATATTGGCATCACTCGGGACAAGGGAGGGGGCATGCGGGACAAAGACGGCAACATGATCGAGTTTACGATCAATGTAGGAGCTGAGAACAACATCGGGGTGGATATTTGCAATATCTTCTCCGACGAGCTGGCCGAAATCGGAATCACAGCCAACGTGAGACCCATCGATTTTCAAAAGCTCGTTGAGATGCTGATTAGCACCTACGAGTGGGAGGTTGTCACCGCCAGCCTCGGCGCCAACTACTGGCCCGAAGGCGGAAGCAACGTCTGGCAGTCGAGCGGCAACTTTCATCTTTGGCACCCTCTTCAAAATGAACCGGCCACCGAGTGGGAAGCCCGCGTCGATTATCTCTACAATTCCGGACGATTCACCCTAGATCAGGAGAAGGCGAGCGTAATTTATAAAGAGTACCAGGAGCTGCTTCTCGAACAGCTTCCCATGATCTATATCGTGCATCCCCTCAGTTTTCTGGCAGTGAGAAACCGGTGGGACAACGTCTTTTACGACACCCTTAACGGCTTGGATACCACCTATGTTTTCCGCAAAGCGGAGTAATCGCTGCAAATGAAATCCATTCCCGTAGTCGCACCGGTGCTCAGACTGCTCGCACTTTTTAAAGGCCGCTTCCCTCTTCTGGCCTACATCCTATCGCGGATCGTCTCGATGGTTTTCATGCTCCTAGTACTCGGCCTCGGGGTTTTCGGACTTATGAAGCTCTCACCGGGGGACATGGTAGAGAATTTCGTGAAGAGCCAAATGCTCATGCAGGCAGAATTCCGGCGGGACGACAATATCTACACCGAGGAGGCTATCGCGGCGGCCAAAAAACGTCTGGGGCTAGATCTGCCCTTCTACGCCCAGTACGGAAGATGGCTCTATCAGGTGTTTGTCAAGGGCGACCTGGGCAAATCCCTCATCTCGCGAGCCCCGATTCTCTTCCTTATAAGGGACAGAATGATCAATTCCCTCATCCTAAACCTGATCTCCCTCGTGTTTCTCACAATAATCTCTTTTGGTCTCGGAATCTATTTCTCGTCAAAGGTCGGCACACGAGTCGATTTCGTCGCCACTTTCATTGCCCTCTTTCTTCACGCCTTTCCGTACATCCTGCTTCTGATCCTGTTGCAGCTTTTCGCTTCGGTGTCCAGGCTTTTTCCCATCACAGCCTATCCCGGTTTTCCGGCCTCTGAGGCTCCCGTTCGATTCGCCTTCAGCTATCTCTACCATATATTACTCCCCCTGATCGGAGCCTTCCTCTCGGGCATAGGGGGAACGATGCGATTCATTCGGGCCACAATGCTGGACCAGCTTGGCCAGCCCTACATAACCTCCATGAGGTCGCGTGGCATCGGCGAAGTGAGAGTCTACCTCGCCCATGCCTTTCGAAATACGCTGAATCCATACATCACCAGCAGCGCGAATCTTTTTGCCAGCCTTTTCTCTGGCTCGCTGATCCTGGAAATCATTTTCTCTTACCCGGGCATTGGGAGACTCATGTACGAGGCGGTCCAACAGGAGGATATCAACCTGGTCCTGGCCAACATCATGTTCATCAGTTGCCTGATTCTCGTAGGCATGATCGTGGCGGACATTGCGCTGGCCCTTGTAGACCCCCGGATCCGATACAGCAAGGTGTAAGATGAGACGATTCTTTCGAAGCATCAAGAAGCGACCCGTTGCCCTCGTAGCCTTTCTCGTATTGGTAGTCCTCTACATTCTGATGATCTTCGCCGAATTTCTCTCCCCTTACCTATCGGGTACGACGTTTCGCTACCACAGCTACCATCCGCCCAACATTTCGCTCTACTCAAGAAAGCTGGGATTCGGGCTCCAGGTGCAGAAGCGAGCCCTGGTGGATCGCGTCAACTGGAGGTATGCAAGGATTGCGGGGCAATACGTGAGAGTGAAGCTTTTTGCGAGGGGCCCGGAATACAAGATGTGGGGTTTCATTCCTCTCAACATCCACCTCTTTGGCACAGATGAACCCTACGAGGCAAACGGAAAAAAGTGGCAGGACGGAGGAAGAACCTATCCCATCTACCTTTTCGGAGCCGACCACCTCGGAAGGGATCTCTTCAGCCGCATTCTATACGGCTCTCGGATTTCATTGACAATCGGTTTCATCGGCATATCAATATCACTGACACTGGCGATTCTTCTCGGAGGCCTGGCCGGATACTACGGAGGATGGTTGGATTGGCTGATCATGCGCTTTGCCGAGTTCTTCATCCTCATCCCAGGTCTCTATATGATTCTCTTCCTCCGTTCCGTGCTCTCTCGGGATCTCGATTCCGGCCAGTCCTTCATTCTTATTACGGTGATCCTTTCGTTTGTCGGATGGCCTGGAAGCGCCCGCCTGGTGCGGGGCGTGGTTCACAGTATCAAGCGGGAGGACTTCATTGCCGCGGCCGAGCTCGCCGGTATTCCATCGGTGGTCATCATCTTTAGGCAGATTATTCCGCAGATGGCCTCCATCCTCATTGTGAGTGTAACCCTCGGAATTCCAGGATTCATCCTCGGAGAGACGGTCCTGTCCTATCTCGGACTCGGGATCATCGACCCGGCAGTGAGCTGGGGCTCGCTGTTGAATCGAGAGGTCTCGACGTTGAGCAACCTGAGAGACTTCCCATGGTTTCTCTACCCCGGCCTTTTTCTGCTGCTGACAACACTCGGGTTCAATTTTTTAGGCGATCTACTCAGGGATCTTATGGATCCCTACTACAGAGAGAGGAAGCTGGGCTGATGCTGCTGGATGTGAAGAACCTCGCCGTAGATTTCACTACACCGGAAGGTATCCTTCAGGCGGTTCGAGGAATCGACTTTGAGCTGAACGAAGGAGAGGTGCTCGGAATCGTAGGCGAGAGCGGATCGGGTAAAAGCGTGACGGCCCACACGCTGCTAAAGCTTATTCCAGGAAATGGGAGTGTTCGCAGCGGCAGCATCGAGTACCGCGGAGAATCTGTCCTCGAGTTCTCCAAAGAGGAGCTAAGAAGATTTCGAGGCGGCCAGATAGGCATTATCTTTCAGGAACCGGCTCGATCCTTCGATCCGATCTATTCTATTGGCAGAACAATAAGGGAATCCATCCTTGCCCACAGTCCCAATCTCTCGGAACAAGAGGTCGAAGAGAAATCGATCGAATTGCTCAGGGAGGTCCAGGTTCCCAGAGCCGAGGAGCGGCTTTCCAACTTTCCACACCAGTTTTCTGGCGGCCTGCTTCAAAGGATCATGATAGCCCTGGCTCTCTCTTCCGATCCGGAGGTTCTCATTGCAGATGAGCCCACGACCGCCCTGGATGTCACAATCCAGTCTCAAATCATCCAGCTGTTGCTGGATCTCAAGGAGAAAAGAGGCATCTCGATTATCTTTATCTCCCATAACCTTGCCCTCATAGGCAGCGTAGCAGACCGGATCATCGTTATGTACAGTGGGCTCATTCTCGAAAGCGGAAAAGCTGAGGAGGTGTTGCAACGCCCTCACCACCCGTATACAAGAGCCCTTCTGGACTCCATTCTAACCTTTGGAGATCACTATTCCGATCGAAGCCTTCGCGTCGTAGGGGGCACGATCCCGGATCCCCACAATCCCGAGCCGGGGTGTCCCTTTGCACCGCGCTGTCCCAGGGCTTCTGAGTCATGCCGCCTCGCGGTCCCTGATATAAGGCTTGAGGGAACCGACCATCGCTGTCTCTTTTCAGGGGTGAAAGAAACTTTTGCCAACAACAGCGCAGCAGCGCTTTCAGATCCGGAGCAGCTCGAGGCTGGAGGTCAAAAATGATCGAGCTCACAAACGTCTGGAAGCGATTCAATCTCGAGGCGGGGTTCTTTGCAAAAACTGGACGCTACGTCTATGCGGTCAATGGTGTCTCGATGCGCATCGGCGATGGCGAAACGTATGGCCTCGTCGGGGAGTCAGGGTGCGGCAAGACAACGACAGCCCGGCTGATCGTGGGTATGTATGGCATCGATTTCGGAGATATCCGCTTCACCACGGAAGAGGGCACGCTCTTTTCGCTGCGAAAAATCAAAGCCGAAGAGAAAAAACTCGTTCGAAGCAAGATACGTTACATCTTTCAGGACCCCGCCAAATCTCTCAACCCCCGAATGACGATCGCCCAGATCCTCACCGCCGGGTTTCGTTACTCTCCTCTCTGGCCCGGCAAGAGAGACGCCTATGAGCTGGCAAAGTCTATTCTGAACGATGTGGGACTCAATCCTCATGACCTCGAACGGCGACCGGCAGACTTTTCGGGAGGACAGCGTCAGAGGATTGCTATTGCCAGAGCCCTGATGCTGAAACCCGAGTTGCTTATCTGCGACGAAGTGGTGTCGGCACTAGATGTTTCGATCCAGGGGCAGATTCTCAATCTTCTTTTAAGGCTGAAAGAGGAACACGGATTCTCCATGCTCTTCATCGCCCATGATCTGGCAGTCGTATCGTACATCTCGGATCGGATTGGCGTTATGTACAGGGGCTTGCTCATGGAGGAAGCCCCCTCCAAGAACCTGATATCGAAGAGAATCCACCCCTACACCAGGCACCTCTACTCCTCGATACCGAAGCTCGGGGAGAAAAGATCGACAGAAAAACGATCGACCCGTTTTGGAGAAGTGCCGGATCCAACAGTTCCTCCGGTTCCTTTTCCAGAGAATGAGGAATCGGCTGCACAGGCTGTCGATTTCGATCAGGCCGGAGAGGGGCACTACGTTTCGCCCCATTTCACCGAGCAACGCGTCTCATAGATCCGGTACGCGCTTAGTAAAAGACCACCGCTTCGGGTGGGCGGGCTCAGCTGCCCACGCTGAGCCCGGACCGCGGCCAAGCTGCGGTCGTAGCGAACGGGAGGATTTCCATGAAAGCTATTCAGATTACCGAAAAAGGTGGCCCCGAGGTACTCAAGTTCGTCGAGCTGCCTGATCCAGAACCCAAAGGCGGCCAGATCCTGGTCGACTTGCAGGCTATAGGAGTGAATTACATCGACACCTACCAGAGATCCGGGCTCTACCCCGTGGATTTGCCCTACGTACCGGGTCTCGAGGGAGCGGGAACCGTTCGAGCTGTTGGGCCTGAAGTCGAGGATTTCAAGGCCGGCGATCGTGTCGCCTACACAGACGTGCCCGGTGCCTACGCCGAGCTCAGCGTGCTGCCAGCAGAGCGTGCTGTCAGGCTTCCTGATGATTTGGACTTCAAGCAGGGCGCCGCGGCTCTGCTCCAGGGCATGACGGCGCATTATTTGGCCTGTACAACCTACCCTCTGAAACCCGGCGACACCTGTCTCGTGCATGCAGCAGCCGGCGGAGTCGGACTTCTACTCGTTCAGATTGCCAAATTGAGGGGCGCCACGGTCTATGGAACCGTTTCAACCGAGGCCAAAGCTGAACTGGCCCGGGGTGCCGGCGCGGACGAGGTTATCCGATACACCGAAAGCGATTTCGAAGAGGAGATCAGCCGGATCACCGGCGGCTCGGGCGTCAACGTGGTCTATGATTCGGTAGGAAAAACAACATTTTTAAAGAGCCTCAACTGCCTGAAGCCGAGAGGCTATATGGTATCCTTTGGGCAGTCCAGCGGGAAAATAGAGCCGTTTGATCCTGCGTCCCTCGCCGCCAAAGGATCTCTCTTTCTCACCCGCCCGTTACTCTTTCACTATATCGCAGACCGGCAGAGCCTGCTGTCCAGAGCCGATGAGGTATTGAGCTGGATCACGACGGGCAAGCTCAATCTCCGCATTGAACATGAGTTCCCTCTCGCCGATGCCGAACAGGCTCATCGCGAGTTAGAGGCGCGGAGAACGACGGGCAAAATCCTGCTCATCCCCTGATCATCTCGTCCATGACCCGGGCGGTCCTCGCAGCGGACTCTCCCGTGCTTGGGCAGCTCCCCACTCTACAACGCCTGCGCGAATTGAACAATCCTCGGCGCAAACGGCCGACTCTATTAGGTTCGATGGCACAGCCAATCCTTGATTTGCCAGAATGCGCAGATGTGCAATCCCGGCTCAATTTCTTGTTATTCTGGCAAGATTTTCCGAGACCGATCTGAGTCGGAATTGCTACAAGCTTGCTCTGCAAGCAGCTTGCTTCTGCAAGCAGCTTGCTTCTGCAAGCAGCTTGCGGAGCAAGTAGTTGGCTGCATATAAAAGATGAGCCAAGTTGTTTGGGTTGTGGGCGCAGCCAACGATATGATAGAGTAGGAAACCCATGGATCTCGAAAACGCCCGGGCTGAAGCCCTTTACAGAATAAACCAAGCTCAGCTTCTGGCACTACTGGAGGCTGGACTCATGGAGCAGAGCCTAGCCTACAGAATTGCCGAATGCCTACGCCTGTTCAATGAGGAGCAAAGCTCCTGCTACACCGATTACCTTGCTCTGGAAGAAGAGCTTGTCAAAAGAATCGGAAGCGAGGCCAGCAATCTTCACCTTGGCCGAAGCCGCAATGATATTGGCGCCACAACGGAGAGGATGCTGATCAGGACTTCTCTCCTGGAGCTCGCCAAGGCCCTGAATCTTCTTCGCGGCAGCATCCTGGACAAAGCCGAAAAGGAGCGAAGCACAATCATTCCCGCCTACACTCACGGCCGGTTGGCTCAACCGACAACCATGGGTCATTATCTGGCAGCCGTGGCTAGCTCCCTGGCGAGAGACATGGACCGATTCCGCCATGCCTTTTCGGTCGTCAACCAATCACCCCTCGGCGCAGGCGCGTTGACAACCAGCGGCTTTCGTTTGGATCGGAGGCTGTTGGCATCCGCGCTGGGCTTCGATGGTGTCGTGGAGAACTCCTACGATGCCGTCGGTATCGGGCCAGGC
>CAZLRN010000096.1:0-12273 GCA_964561715.1 uncultured Spirochaetales bacterium | reverse complement strand
CCTCCAAAGCTCGTCCGAGGATAAGCGCCTCGTTTCGGCTGTAATCGTGGTAGCAGTCCAGCATAAGATCGATCTCCGGGCCGACTCTCTTGCGGACGGCTTCGCAGGCTGCAATATCTCGCGTGAGATCGGGTCCGAATGGGGGCATCCACGAGTGAAGCTTGAATGCTCTGTAGCCTCTGGCCACACAGCTTTCGGCGAAATCGGCATACGCCTCTGGCGAATCAAGTCCCCCCGGCGTATCGTCTCCGCACATCGTGCTGGCATAGGCGGGGACCTTCTCTCGATATCCCCCCAGCAGTTTGTAGGCTGGCAGCCCGACAAATCGGCCTGCCAGGTCCCAAAGAGCCAGATCAATGGCGCTGATCGTACGATCGGGAAGGGCTGATCGGTACATCCTCTGGAATTGCCTGAGTTGCTGCCAGATCCGCTCTCGATTCAGGGGATCGTCGCCGATTAAAATTCCACGTACCGGTTCGGGGAGGAAAGTATCTCCCGAAGGCAACGCGCCACCGAGTATGGCGAATCCCTCAACATCATCGTTCGTCGAGATCCGAACCAAAGATTGGAGGGCTTCGTGTTCCGGGCCTGGATGGGAGTGTCCCTCGACATCCCGGACCATCTTCGATTTGTAGGAAAAGGTCGCGATAGCAATGTCCCTAATCTTCATCATTTTCTCCCACGTGTTATTTAAGATCTACAGCGACAACCTCGTGATCCAGCACAGACGGCACAGCTAGTGTCAGATATCCTTTCTCTATCTTATAGGCTGGTGATTCGTCTCGAGCCAGAAGGCGTACATTTTTGACCCGTTCGTCGTCGGCGAGTTTCAAACGGACCTCCTGCTCACCGACGGGGTACAGCTCGCGAATGGGGCCCTTCATCATCATGGGATTAGTGAGATTGACGAGATGTACGGTTATGGATGACTTCTGTCTCCAAACGGCAACGTCCAGCACCCCTGGTCCTCTTACCGTCACTGGTTCTTCCTCATCTGTAGCCCATTTGACGGCATTGGCCAGCAGCTTTCCATGATCCACGCAGAGAACCTCCCAAAAGGTGCGGTCTATATCCCAGGGTATGTAAACGACCCGACCTCTTCTCCCCACTGTTTCACGCAGATAGAGCTCGGGGATGTCGGTCTTTGCTTGCCGTGGATAGACTTCCTCCATAGGAAGATCGGGATAGGCGGGGACAAGCGTTACAGGCGTGACAGGGAAGCTCTCTCTCGCCTTGACGCCGAGCCGATGCACGCCGTTGATGATCCTCTGGGCCTTATCGAGGCCCGAGAGAACAGGGTGATCGCCCTCGATGTTCAGATAGGAGTTTTTCATCGGTCCTTCTCTCTCTCCGGAGAAATCGACACCAAAGATTTCGGCCAGGCCGAAGTTCCTGCGTGGATTTCCCCACTCATCGTAGAGAGAAGTCTCGTAGGTTGCGACGATGCTTCCGCCCCGTTCGACGAAATCGCGAAGCTGGCCGCACTGCTCATCCGAAAGGGCGGCGATATTGGGAAGAACGAGGGTTTTGAAACGGTCGATCTTTTCGGGTTCGAGTAACCCATCGTGAGCCATCTCGAAGGGAATACGGGCCTCGATCAGAGCGTGGTAGACTCCGAGGATAGGGTCTTCGGTCTTCTGCTGAGCCTCCCGTCCTCCGTAGAACCATGCAGACTGCTGTGAGTAAACTACGGCTACCCGAGCCAGTGAGCGTTCATTTCTGAGGTAAGGCTCCCAGGCATGATGCCGGGTGTAGAGATCCTCGACCACCTCGAGCCAGCGCCGGTCATGGAGGGTTGCCGAAAATTTGGTTACCCATGGGCGCATGCCGTTGGCTACTGTATCGGCGAACCAGATTCGAATCTCCTCCAAGCTCTGGACCGAGTCCTTCCAGCGGTATGCCTCCTCGACTCCGACACTGAAGATGCCACCTATGGGCTTACTGCCCATCGTGGCCCGGTACTCCTTCCCGTTTTTGCCGCCTGCCCAGGGAGGCATCAATCCTCTTCGCGCCTGCCTGTCGGCAAAGAGAATGTCAGTGCTTTCACCCAGCAACTTCGTATCGAGATTGCTCAGGGCCCCTCCTCCCGAGTTGGGGATAAAGCGGCTTTCGGCCCTGATGCTGCGGATCTCTCTATCCCAGTGGTGACAGAGCTCTAGGAGCCTTTCCTGCCGCCAGAGCACGTAGTTTCGATAACGAGGATTTGTCGGATCTTCGAAGTCCGCCACCGTAGGAATATCCAGACTGCAATAATCCCTAAAGCTGCGTTTGCAGCTGTCGCAGTAACAGATACCATGACCGGCCCATCGGTTTGCAAAGATGCCGTCGACTTGGTAGAGAGAGACAATCTCGCGGAAGACCTCGGTCATGAAATCGAAGTTATACGGACCAAGGGCGCAGGTCACCCAGGCTTCCGGAGTCGACCAGTGTCGGCGCTTCCTCCCCACCTCGTCAACGGCAATCCATTCGGGATGGGCCTCATAGGCATCCTGATGCACGGCGTGAGGATCCGATCGTGTGATCACCGCCATGCCCTCAGCCCGGCAGGCTTTCACCATGTCGCCGAAGAGGTCTCCCTCTCCAAGCCATCTGCTTCTGTAGTGCAGGGGTATCTGCGTCGGATGATAGGCGATATATCCTCCGGTGCTGAGCACGACACCATCGGCCTTGACCCTCTTGAAGTAATCTACCCAAAAAGGCGGATCGCAAGTTTCGGGGTCGTTCTCCACAAAGGTCACCTGCACCCATCTCATGGGTCGGTCGATCCAATCTGGGCGATTCATCCTGGTCCTAAGATTTCCGGAAAGTGGTGCTGATTGCGGTGATAGCTGCTGTCGTAACGCTGGGTCGTTTTGTAGAGCTCGAGATGGCCGTCTCCGGCCGCCTCCCGTGTCTGCTCGATAAGAGCTTTCTGCTCTTCCGGGCTCATAGGCAGAAAATCCGATGCAATGTCTGCGCTTTGATCCACCTCTTCCACGGACGTCATTCCGCATACGAGACTCGCGATTTTCTGAGAGAGGGCAAATCGTCTGCAATCTTCGACTGATACACCGGCTTGAAGAAAAAGCTGCGCCCCGCCGCCGAGGCTTTTCATGCCCAGAGCAGCGATTCCCCGTTTTTCGCACTCCGGTAGAACGTTTCGGATGAAGCTTCGATAGCTGGCATCCAGAACGTTGATCGGCATCTGCGCAGAAGACCAGGGGAAATCATAGGCAAGCATCTTCAGGAGATACTCCGGATCCTTGTGACCGGTGAAACCGACGAAACGCACTTTCCCGCTCTTCAGAGCTGCCTCCGCAGTTTCGGCAGCGCCGCCGGGGGCGAAGATCCACTCCGGATCGTTTCCGTAGTTAATCTCGTGAAACTGCCACAGGTCAACATGGTCCGTGCGAAGCCTGCGCAGGCTGTCGTGCAATTCCCGCTCCGCCCCTCCCCGGTCCCGCGCGCAGACCTTGGTCATCAGGAAAACTTGGTCTCGCCGGCCGGAGATGGCCTGGCCCATGAGAGATTCAGATCGGCCGTCGTTGTACTCCCAAGCGTTGTCCATGAAGGTTATGCCGCGGTCGATCGCCCGTTCGATTATACGAACCGTCTCTGCGGGCGTCAGTTTGAAGCTTCCGGCATGACCCCCACCGAGACCTATGATGGAGATTTCTTCTCTCGTCGACCCAAAGGGTCGTTTAGGTATATCACTCATCCTGTGCCCAGATTATTACGTAATGCTGGCCAAGCTCAAGTCTGTCTCGTATACTACCGTCTATGAGAGTTGTTGTGATAGGTGGAAAAGGGAAGGTTGGGACTTACCTCGTTCCCATGTTGGCGGAGGCAGGTCATGAAGTCATCAATGTCAGCCGTGGAACACGGCAGCCTTATCTGCCTCACGCCTGCTGGAATGATGTTCGCCAGGTGGACTTAGACAGGCAGCGTGAAGAGAGTACGGGCACCTTCGGCTCCAAGATTCGGGATCTCAACCCGGAAATCGTGATCGACATGATCTGCTTCAAGGTGGAGAGTGAGAAGCATCTGGCGGAGGCGCTGCGAGAGCGGGTGCAGCACTTCTTGAGCTGCGGAAGCGTGTGGATTCACGAGCTGTGTACCGAGGTACCGGTGGCGGAGAATCAGAGTCGAAACGCCACCGATGATTACGGCATCAACAAGGCCGCTATAGAGGACTATCTGGCCGAGTGCACGGAAAAGGGTTGGTTCGCCGGCACCGTGGCCCATCCAGGGCACATCGTCGGGCCTGGGCATCCTCCTATCAATCCTGCTGGAAACAAGAATCTCGAGGTATTCTCAAAGCTCATGCACGGAGAGGAGTTGCTGTTGCCTAACTTCGGGCGGGAGACGGTGCACCACGTACATGCCGCGGATGTGGCGCAGGTTTTTGTGAAGGCCATCGAAAAAAGGGAAGCCAGCGCCGGGCAGGGATTCCATGCGGTATCTCCTGCTGCTATCACGCTGGAAGGGTTTGCGCGAGCGGTGGCTGGATGGTTCGGCAAGGAGGCGAATATGCGATTTTTGCCGTGGAGCGAGTGGGAGGCTCAGAACAGCAAAGAGGATGCCGCCATGACCCAGACTCATCTTATCCACAGTCCCAGCGCCAGTAGCGAGAAGGCCAGGCGTATGCTGGGATACGAACCGAAATACACGTCCCTCGAGGCGGTGCGTGAATCGGTCGACTGGCTGATCGAGCACGGTCAGATCAAGTAAGATAGGAGGCTCCGAATGAGCCGCATTTCCCAGTTTCGCTTCCTACGGATATACGTTTCGGCAAAGGGGCAAGCTCTCATCTTTCGGTGTTCAAAGAAAAATACAGAGTAAACAAACCCCTGCTCGTAACCGATCCGGGAGTGGTGCGCACAGAGGCCTTCCAAAATGTCAAAGGCAGATTGACGGCAATCTGGAAAGACAAGCTCACGGAGTTCACTGATGTGCAAGCGAATCCAAGCGAAAAAGATGTCGAAGCAGCATGGACGGCTTATGCTGAAAGCGATTGTGATGGCGTTGTTGGGCTGGGTGGTGGAAGCGCCCTCGATGTCGCAAAGGCGATGAGGCTCAAAGTTGCCTATCCGGACCTCGAGCTTACAGAGATGCCCCTCAGTGATCTATCGGAGAGAATGGCTCCTTTCTGTGCGATTCCGACTACCGCTGGAACGGGTAGTGAGGTGGGCCGAAGCAGCGTCATCACCATTAGCTCCCTGAATAGAAAAGAGATATTCGGTGCAGACCCTCTGCTCGCCGACATAGCCATACTGGACCCGGAGCTCACAGCCGGATCGCCGCCGCCGCTCACCGCATCCACGGGGATGGACGCAATGACTCACGCAATCGAGTCCTTCGTCTGTCCGGTCTTCCACCCCATGTGTGACGCTATAGCCCTCGAGGCGATTCGTCTCGTCAAAGCGTTTCTTCTACGCGCCTATCAAGAGGGGAGCGATCTCGAAGCACGGGGCATGATGCAGATAGCTGCCTCTATGGGCGCGGTGGCCTTTCAGAAAGACCTTGGCGCGGCCCATTAGCTGGCCCAAGCCCTCTCCACTCTATTTGGCGTGCAGCACGGCCTCGCAAACGCGATCGTGCTGCCGGCGGTCGTCCGTTTCAATGGAGAGGAGTGCTCGGATTTATACGGCAGAGTTGCGACAGCTCTGGAGCTGCCCGTATCTCGCGATCCGGCCTCACAAACGGCAGACTTTCTGGAGCAGTTCAACAGGAGCATAGGTATAACGCAAACCCTGAAAGATCTCGGAATCCCGGATGAGGCATTGAAGCCGCTAGCCAAGAAAGCATACGAAGATCCGTGTCATTTGACGAATCCCAGAAAATGCACGGAAGAGGATTTGCTGCTGATATACAAAAAAATGTACTGATCGCTGATACAGAGGAGATGGTCCATGAGCAACAATCGGCGAGAACGACCGGAATTGCCGGGGTGGTTCTGTCGCGAAAATATCGACACGGTCATTGTGGCCTTTGCAGCTATCTCCTGACTGTGGATCTGGAGATGGAGATTCTTCCCGGATTTTCGGTTGCCAATTGGGAAATGGGGTTCGGGGATTTTCGTATTGTTCTGGATATGAGCACATTGCGAATGCTGCCGTGGCACGCAAACACGGCTATCGTTGTTGGTGATGCTTTTCGAGAAGACGGGACGCCGGTAGAGGAAGTTCTTCGCTCCGTTCTGGGAAGGCAGGCGAGCCGTCTGTGGGAACGCGGATTTAAAGCCTGCCTTGGATCCGAATTGGAGTTTTATCTGTTCAATGAAAGCTACAGGGAGGCCAGAGATAAGGGCTATCGCCAGCTGATACCTTCCTCGGAGTACAACATAGATTACCATCTTCTTCAGCCGGGCCGCGATGAGGAGGTCATTCGACAGATTCGCAATCAGATGACAGCAGCGGGTATTCCGGTCGAATGCAGTAAAGGAGAGACCGGCAGGGGCCAGCACGAAATCAATCTCTCATACGCCGAGGCGATGGAGATGGCGGATCGTCACGTCGTATACAAGGCAGGCGCAAAGGGCATAGCGAGCCAGCACGGTAAATCGATAACGTTCATGGCCAAGCCTTGGGAAGATGACGCCGGAAGCAGCTGCCACGTGCACTCGAGCCTTTGGGATGCGGACGGAAAACGAAATCTCTTCTATGATCCCGCCGAGAGAGGCCCGAGCATGCTGTTTCGACAGTTTCTCGGCGGGCTTCTCAAGTACAGCAGGGAGCTGTCCTACTTTTATGCACCGACCATTAACTCCTACAAGAGGTATCAGGCGGGATCATGGGCGCCGACGGCTATAGTCTGGGGTCACGAAAACCGTACATGCGGATTCCGCGTTGTGGGAGAGGGACGATCATTGAGGATCGAAAATCGGATGCCAGGCTCGGATGCAAATCCATACCTGGCATTCGCAGCCGAGATTGCAGCGGGCCTACGAGGTATCGAGGAAAAACTGGACTGCTGTAAAGTTTTCGAAGGTAACGCCTACGAAGCTGCAGATCTGCCCCGCTTCCCCACCTCTCTCGAGGAGGCTTCGGAGCTATTGAAAGGAAGCGAGGTTGCCCGCGAGGCGTTCGGCGACCAAGTTGTCGACTTTTATGTAAAGACGGCCAGGTTTGAGGTGCAATCTTTCAAAAGAGCCGTTACCGACTGGGAACGCGAGCGATACTTCGAACAGATATAAACCGCGCAATCTCCTGGCCCGCTTGCAGAAGGAGCAGTGTAAATACTGATCAAGCTCAAGTTATCTATGATACATATTGCCTATATTATATTACAAAATATGAATTAAATTACCTATAATTATTTACAAATTGCGTAAAATATTATATTTTTTTATTTGGAATCCAAAGCGCGTATGTTTTGGCGAAAGGTTATCGATCATCTTGTTGAATGGTCCAAACGCAGGGAACGGAAACCGCTGGTATTAAGAGGTGCGCGGCAGGTCGGAAAAACGACAGCTGTCGCAATGCTTTCTGATCAATTTGATCAGTACCTGTACTTCAACCTCGAAAATCGCGAAGAAAGGTCGATTTTTGAGCAAAAGCTTTCCTTCAGCGACCTTCTCAGGGCTGTTTATTTCGTGAAGAACAAATCCAGGGTGAAAGGATCGACATTGCTTTTTCTTGATGAGATCCAGAGTTCTCCTGGCGCAATGAGCTATCTACGCTCATTTTATGAGGGTGCTGCTGATATTCACCTAATCACCGCCGGCTCACTTCTCGAAGTATTGCTGAAGGATCAAACTTCCGGATTTCCTGTGGGCCGAATCGAATACCTCTTCATGTACCCTCTGAGCTTTGAAGAATATTTACGGGCTATGGGAGAGGATGGAGCACTTCAACTCTACCATACCATTCCCATTCCTGCTTATGGTTATGAACCGCTAATGAGGCATTTTCATAATTATGTTTTCGTCGGGGGGATGCCGGAAATCGTAAGGATTTACAGCGAGTTGAGAGATCTTGTTGAGCTGAGGTCCATCTATCAAGGATTATTGACATCCTTCACTGACGATGTAGGCAAATACTCACGAAATCCTACTATGAATCAGGTGATGCGTCATGTGATCGAAACTGCACCTCTCGAGGCTGGGAAGCGGATCAAGTTCCAGGGCTTTGGCAGGTCAAACTATCGCTCCAGAGAGGCGGGTGAGGCTCTACGAACTCTTGAACGAGCGATGCTCATTCAGCTTGTTTACCCGACTAGTTGCTCGACACCTCCCATCATTCCCGATCTAAAAAAGTCGCCAAGACTCCAGTACCTCGATTCAGGGCTTCTGAATTTTTTTGCAGGTTTGCAGGATTTTTATTTCAAAATGGATGACTTGCATTCCTTTTATCAGGGATTGATTGCACAACATGCCGTCGGGCAAGAGCTGATTGCCTTAGATGCTACGACACATCGACGGATTTCCTTCTGGGTAAGAGAAAAAAAGCCTTCGACCGCGGAAATTGATTTTTTGTTTCCATTTGGACAGATTCTTGTTCCCATCGAAGTAAAAGCTGGGAAAACGGGAACCCTTCGCTCGCTTCATCAATTTATGGACGAAACAAATCATTCGATAGCGGTAAGGCTTTATTCAGGACAAATGAGGAGAGACGAAGTGAGAACCAGAGCAGGTAAGAGATTCAGCCTTCTCAGCTTGCCTTATTTTCTGACTGGAAAATTGCATAACTACCTCGAATGGTTCACGGTATGATCACGAACATAAGGAGATGAAAAGGTGAGGGAATCGGTGGACCGGCTGATCGAGCATGGTCAGATCAATTAGGACTCGGACATAGGCCCCACAGGTTCCCACGAATCCTCAAGCGCATATTCTACGGCTCGGTCAAAGCTCATTCGCTGCCCTTCGCGCCATTCGACAGGAAACTCTTTCTCATATCGCGGGAGTTCGTCTTCGACCTCGACGTGATATACGACACGTGTTTCTCTCAGATAGGTCACCGATTTTCTGTTTTTCTCACAAGCTCCTAGCAATCGAGCAGCGCGTCTGTTGTCTCCTCGAGCCTGGGCCACCAACGCGAGGTCACCGACAATAAAGCTCAATCTGGCGATGTTCCTCATTACCTGCGCCGTCATAACGCGTTCTCCAAGGCTTTTAAAGAGCTCTATGGCTTCGGCGTAGCATGCTCGAGCCTCGTTATATCGTCGCTGAAATCTATACACATCACCTAATCCATTCAGTGAAAAGGCTACCCCGAAAGTATCTCCCAGTTCGCGGGAAATATCCTCTGCTTCTTTGAGCTCAGCAATTCTCGGATTGCGGTGTTCAATAAAACGAGCTTGCCTTGTTCCGTAGGACCACATGAGTGTGAACGCCAGTGTCCACGCATCACCGGTTTCTCGAGCCATTTCGATAGCGTTCTCGGAGAGCGCTGTAGCGCTGCTAAACAAGTCCTCGTTGTCTCGGTTAATCCATCGTTCGAGCACGCTTGACATGCATAGCGCTAAGGCAACGCCCTTTTTAGAATTCAGGATTCTATAGAGAGCGAGACTCTCCTTGAGAACCGCTGCGGATCGAACCCAGTTGCCCTGAAAAAATATGACAACTCCCAAAGCAAATAGAGCTTTGGCCTTGGCCTCGTTCGCCGCGTGCTCGTCCGCCACCTCGAGAGAATCTTCGATCCACTTTGTGCCTTCGCTGAGGTGTCTCCTGGTCAGCCAGAATCTCCACAGAAGGGTTCCGCTTTCTCTGCAAAGGCTAAGAAGAAATGGGCGTGGCGCTTTTTTAATTCGCGCCATTCACCGGATTTGGCGAAGATTTCGCGAGCATAATCTCTTATGATTTCGAGCATGGTAAAGCGGATCACTCCTCCGAGCTCTTGCCGTATAAGAAGGCTTTTGTCCACTAAAGATGCCAGCCCGTCAACGACATCTATGCGGAGATTATCAGATCCGCAGATCGCCTCAGCTGCCTCTAAATTACAGCCTCCCGAAAAAAAAACGGATAACCTCAAAAAGAGCAATTTTCCGTCCGTCGATAGAAGATCGTAGCTCCACTTTATCTCATTACGCAGGGTCTGCTGTCTTTCAGGTGTGCCGCGAGTTGATGATTTGAGCAGATCTAATCTTTCCTCAAGCCGTCTTGCCAGCTCCTCTAGAGGAAAGATCTTTAGACGCGCAGCAGCCAGCTCTATGGCTAGGGGCAAACCTTGCAGTCTGGCGCAAATCTCTCCAATAGCGGTTGCATTCTCCTCGGTGATAGAAAAATACGGCACGACAGCCTTCGCCCGCTCACAGTAGAGCATAACGGCTTCGTAACCTCCCAGCTGGTCTACCGAGAGGCTGGAAAACATATCAGGATTTGACTGATTTGTTTCGGGCGCCGTGAGAGAGGGGGAACCAGGAACTCTCGTTCTCCTACGATGTGTAGAGGCTCTCGGCTCGTTGCCACTATTCGCAACAATGTGCAGTTTTGCAGGAGCATGGTGCAAAGCCTTCCGCAGGCATGAACCAAATGCTCGCAGTTATCCAGAAGAAGGAGTGCCTTTTTGGATTTGAGATAGTCGACCAAGGTTCTGATGGGTGGCTGATCTGAATGATCGGTGATGCCAAGGGTTGATGCCACGGTCTGCTCCAGAAAGGCGGAATCCGAGAGAGAAGCCAGCTCCACAAACCACAATCCGTCGCTGTAATAGGGCATCACCTCTGCCGCTACTTCCAGAGCTAATCTCGTTTTCCCACATCCGCCTGGTCCTGTAAGGGTGAGGAGGGAGGTTGATTTTGAAATCGACGTGATGCTTCTTATCTCATTTTCACGTCCTATAAAACTCGTCAGCTGCCGTGGTAGATTGTTGGGAGGAGGCGATGCAGCTTCGTGTAATCTTTGAGAAACCGGTTGGATGTGGTCTTCCCGGATCGCCTCGACAAGCCGAAGTGTTTCCTCCTCGGGAGAGATCCCGAGCTCGTTTTTCAGTAATCTTACGCACTTCTCGAACTGGCTCAAAGCCGCATTGCGCTGCCCGGAGCGGGCATAGAGCCCCATCAGGTGTCGGTGCGCCTGCTCAGCAACTGGATCCAATTCCAACCAGCGCTGGGCATATCCCACCGCTTTTGGCAAATCTCCGCTCTCCTTGAGACACCCGATCAATCGATCAAATCCCGATGTCATTTCGGAGTGCAGCTTTTGTGTCTGTAGAGTCTGCCAATCATCAAAGGAGACGCTGTCTTTGAGACTGAATCCTTCCAGGAATACCCCCCGATACAGGTCGAGAGCTTTACTGAGAGGTTCTCGACAGGATGGACAAAACTCATCTGCTCCGTGCCCATGGCTTTCACACTCCGCCAGCAGATCGGAAAACTCCTGTACGTCGATCCAAGGGTCAAGATCCGCATTGAGAGCCACAGTGTCGCGATTCGCCCTGATCCATTCGCTTCCGAGCTCCCGCCTCAGCACATGCAGAGAACCCCGCAGGAGGGATCGGCCACTGGACTCGCCGCTCTCAGGCCAAAGAAGAGAAACCAAAGAATCTCGCCTCAAGGTCTGTTTGCTGACGGCAAGGTAGAAGAGAAGGGCAGAAGTTTTGCGGGTATCAAACCTGACTGACCGACCCTCGAGCTCGATTCGAGGAGGTCCAAGCAAGCTGACGCTCAGTCGAGACATCGCTTCGCACCCACTAAAATAGATCGGTAAACACTTGCATTTTACCAGAAAAAGCCGGTTATTTCGACGCTTTTCAAACGATTCCTCGCACTTTTCTCAGACGATTGCCTCTTAGAATTGGGCTAACAGAATTGTCAAGGGAGGAGATTCTGATGAAATCGTCATGTCTCATTCTGATTATCGTAACCATATTAATTGCGGGCAGTTGTATGACGAGGCCAGCCGGCGAAACAACGAGAGTGGTTTCCGAGCGCCTCGTCATGGTGACGGATCCTCTTCAGTGGAAATCGTCTCTTGTGGCCAGTCCCAATCATAGACGGGTTGCCTATGCCGAAGCAAAGGGATCGAGGTCGTCCATGAATGTCGATGGAACTCGCGGACTGCTCTACGATGATATTGGTGCCATTCTTTTCAGCCCGGACAGCAAGCGGCTGGCCTATCTGGCCCAGGAAGGTGATAGGACCTTCGGCGTCATTGATGGCGTAGAAGCTCAATCATATGAAGATGTGGGCGAGATCGCCTTCAGTCCCGATAGCAGAAAGGTAGCTTACTACGGCAAAAGGGATGGTCGGGTCAGGCTTGTTGTCGATGTAAAAGAGTGTGATTGCCACCATGACGCCGGAAAATTTCTCTTTAGCCCTGACAGCAGACATATTGCTTACATCGGCATAGAA
>CAZLRN010000095.1:0-12279 GCA_964561715.1 uncultured Spirochaetales bacterium | reverse complement strand
ACCCCTTCGGTGATGAGAATTCCCATGGCCCTGATCCCCGTGGGATGAAACTGGTAGAACTCCATGTCTTCTAGGGGAATGCCGCTTCGCGCCAGAACAGCGGGTCCGTCTCCGGTGTTGGCAAAAGCGTTGGAGGTAATCCGAAACATGCGTCCGAATCCTCCCGTCGCAAAAAGCACGGCTTTGGCCTTGAAGACGTGGATCTCGCCCGTGGCGAGCTCGACTGCCACTACTCCGGTGCAGCTCCCACCGCTGCCATTGCTCTCTATAACAGCGTCCACTACCTGAAACTCGTCGAAAAAGGAGACGTCATTCTTGATGCATTGCTGGTAGAGGGTCTGGAGAATCATGTGGCCGGTTCTGTCAGCAGCGTAGCAGGAACGATGCACAGGGGCCTTGCCGAAGTCTCGGGTATGACCGCCGAAACGCCGCTGATCGATAAGACCCTCGGGGGTCCGGCTGAAGGGCAGCCCGCGGTTTTCGAGGTCGTAAACGGCCTGCACTGCCTCTTCGGCTAGAATGTTAGCCGACCGCTGATCGACGAGATAATCGCCCCCCTTGACCGTGTCGAAGGCGTGCCACTCCGGGTCGTCTTTCTCGACATTGCCGAGGGCCGCACTGATCCCTCCCTGAGCGGCGCCGGTATGGCTCCTCATGGGATAGAGCTTGGAAAGGACCGCTGTTTTTGCCGATTTACTGGCCTCGAGGGCTGCGTAGAGACCAGCACCGCCGGCCCCGACGATAACCGCGTCATATTCGTGAACCAAAGGGTCTCTCCCACATTGTATTTTTATACTGGAAAACCAGTTTACCGTCGGACCGGCGTTGGATGATCCTAAAGGGAGGTTCTCCAGCAGTTGGCGCATTTATAGTTTACTGGTGAATATGCCAAAAAGGCAACAATGCTCGGCCTCTCGTGGCCCGGCCTCTCATGAAATGAGATCCTGGAAATGCTTCGATCGCCGGGTCAGTGAGACGGCTTCCTTTACAGGGGAGTACAAATGCCTTTAATATAGGCTGAAATGAGCGTCTTCGAGATCATTATGCTGGTCTGCTTCGGTGCGGCCTGGCCCTTTTCTATCTACAAGTCCTATAAATCGAGAGAAATCGGCGGCAAGAGCATCGTTTTTCTGTTTGTGGTTTTCGTGGGCTACATCGGGGGCATACTTCATAAGCTCGTTTATTCCTACGATGCTGTTGTTTTCCTCTATGGACTCAACGGCACCATGGTTTTGATCGATATCGCTCTCTATTTCAGAAATCGTCTGTACCACATTCGACAGAGCCTTAGGGAGGATACCCTTGGGGAGGATACTCCTAGAGAGGACGCCCTCGAGCAGGGTAGCCTTGGGGCTGCAACCGAGCCGGGTACCCCTGAGAAATCCGGAAGGATTTGAAATGAAGGTTCTCATAGCGTATCGCTCGAAGTACGGCTTTACCGATCGTTGTGCCAAGATGCTGGCGGAGAGGATCGACGGCGAGGTCGAGTTGGCGGAATTGAAGCAGAGAAAGCCTCGCTCCCTTGCCTCTTTTGATGTTGTTTTGTTGGGAGGATCCATCTACGGCGGAGCCATCCAGAGAGAGGTGCCAGCCTTCTGCAACAGGCAGAGAGAGGATCTGATGAGGCGGCCAGTGGGGCTATTCCTTTGCTGCCTCTATGAGGGAGAAAAGGCTAGCACTCAGATACAGGAAGCCTTCCCCGACTGGCTTTTGGGCCACGCTTTTGGGAGTTTTCATCTGGGAGGGGGATTCGAGATAGATAAGCTGCGCTTCTTTGATCGATTCATCGCAAAGAGAGTTGTCGGGTTGGACAAAAGTCGGAGTGTGATCAATGAGAGAACCGTTGATGAGCTTTGTGAGAGGGTGAACCAATTGCGCCATCTATGACAATTGCGGCATCTACTAATAGCACAGCTAATAGCACAGCGCGCCTACATTTATTACATTATTGCTGAAGGATCATGAGTACCGAAGGATCAGGCCAAGAGGAGGAGGAAGGGATGAGAATCAAGCTGGTGTTGTTGCTCGCTTTTGTGCTGCTTGGAGCCGGCGTGGAGCAGCTGGCTGCGGAGACTGACGAGGAGAATCGGGTGAATCTCGCGACAGAGATCATCGAGAAGCTGAGCAATAATCCGGATCAGGCGATTCCTGTCGCTTATATTCAAGGGGCTCAAGGAATTGCCGTTATTCCCAGGGTGATCAAGGTGGGATTAATCATCGGGGGTCAACACGGCAAAGGCATCATGGTCGTTCGCAAATCAGACGGTTCGTGGAGCAATCCCTATTTTCTCTCCCTCACCAGTGGAAGTGTGGGTCTGCAGATTGGAGGTCAGGGGGCTGATATAGTGCTTCTCTTTATAACCAAAAAAGCGGCTCAAGAGGTTGGTAAAGGCAAGTTTACCGTTGGTGTGGATGCCGGTGCGGCAGCGGGGCCTGTGGGTCGGGAAGCCGGTAAGCGCACCGACACGGGATTCGAAGCCGAGATCTACACTTACGCCTGGAGCAGAGGGCTATTTGCCGGTTTTTCGGTTGAGGGAGCCGTCCTTTCGATCGACAAAAGCGCGAATGGCAACTACTACGGTCAGAGCGGAATTAGCGTGGATCAGATCATTAGCGGCGGTAAGACCCCCTCTTCGGCGCGCAAGTTTAAAAGCGCTCTGACTAACTACTGATCAGCTCTGTGTATCGGCCTGTCTCTACCTCCCTAAGTGCTGTCTTCTTTTGGAGTGATCTTTAAAACATAGGCGTGCTCATCAGGTTTTTCTGCAGGAAGCTTGATGCCGAGGTGGCTCGTGGAATGGGACCACTTGAGCCGCCCTCTGTATCCAAGGAGTTCCACAGACCCGATGCGGCCGCCATAGAGCCGGAGATTCCGTCCCAGGGATTTTATTCTGACTTCTCCGTTTTTTGGCCACCCCAGCACAAAGGCGTAAAGCGTACTCCCCCGAGTGGTAAAACGGACATCCGCGCCGGCGAACTCCCGGCGCTCTGTATCAGTGAAAGAACCCTCCGATATTCTCGTTGGTCCTTCGCCGAAGACTTTCCAGGGTCGGCTGTCGTAAATGGCTTCGCCGTTCCGTGCCAGCCAGGCTCCTATCTGTCGAAGCAACTCCTCCTCCGGTTCGGGAATCGAGCCGTCCGGCCGGGGTCCGATATTGAGAAGCAATGCACCGTTTTTGCTCACAATGTCGATGAGGTCGCCGATGATTGACTTTGCAGTCTTGTATTCCTGATCCTTGATGTATCCCCAGGAGTTCTTGCTACTGCCCGTATCGGTCTGCCAGAAGGTGGGAGAGATCTCCTTCAGTTGTCCGCGCTCTACATCGTACACAGCTGCAGCCTTGGGATAGGCCTCCTTTTTATAATTGATCGCCACGCCCCGGTTCCAGGTAGAAGCTCTGTTGTAGTAGTAAGCTGCGAATTTTTTCAGGTAAGGCTCGAAAGCCGGCTGTTCGATCCACCAATCGAACCAGAAGAGCTGGGGCTTGTATCGATCTACCAGTTCGCAGCAGCGCAGGAGCCAGTCCTCGAGAAACTCCTCGTTGGGCTGAGTATCCCGCGGCTGAGCCGGTCCATAGAGGTCGTTGAGCTTCGGGTTCTGGACGTCGCAATCGAATTTTGTTCCACCGTTGAAGAACCACCAGTGCTCCGCCCTGTGGCTGGAGAGGCCGAAAACAAGCCATTGCTTTCTCACCGCTTTGGCAAGCTCTCCTATGATGTCCCGTTTGGGTCCCATTTGCACGGAGCTCCAACGGTTGTAGCGGCAGTTGTACATCGCGAATCCATCGTGATGCTCCGCGACAGGCACAACGAAACGTGCGCCTGCTCTTCTGAACAGCTCCGCCCATTGATCAGGATCGAAGTTTTTAGCTGTTAGATGGGGGATGAAGTCCTTGTAGCCGAACTCGGTGTGCAGTCCGAAGGTACCTACATGGTATTCGAACTCCGGAGAGCCCTGTTCGTACATGTTGCGGGGATACCACTCGTTGCCGTAGGCCGGTACGGAGTAGACGCCCCAATGAATGAAGATGCCGAACTTGCCGTTTCTGTACCAATGAGGGACATCATAATTCGATAGGGAGAGCCATGTCGGCCTGTAGGGCCCTTCTGGAAGCTTCCATTCGGCAGTCATTGCCTGTCTCCTGGTTTAGGTATGTATCTGGGGATTATAACCTGAAGCCAGTTTTGCGCAAAGCTCATATCGTTGGCTGCGCCCACAACACAAGCATGCAGCGTGTCTTCACGCAGCATGTCCGCATGCATGCAGCATGTCCTCATGCATGCAGCGTGTCCTCATGCATGCAGCATGTCCTCATGCAGCGTACCGCTTTATCAGTGGAAATCTCGGCTCTCGACAGATTCAGGCTCCCAGGAGAGTTCTGGGACCCAGCAGGATTCTACGATCAGGTGCGTGACTCCCTCCTTGGACTGAATCTTTCCCGTAACCCCGAGAAAGGAGTTGGTTAAAAGAAGAGTTCGATACTTTGCAAAGACCTTTTCCCAGAGAACCAAATTGACAAATCCACTCTCGTCCTCCAGGGTCATAAAAACCACACCATTGGCGGTTCCGGGTTGCTGCCTGCAGATCACCATGCCTGCATAGGAGGCGCGGCTCGCATCGGGTTTTTCCGCCAGACTGCGAGCATCGGGAAGTCCTTTGCTGGCAAGCTCGTCTCTCAGAGGCTCCAGAAGATGGCCCAGGGTACTGTGTCCTGTTGTGGAATAATCCCATCCGATCGACTCTAGCGAGTTGAGAGGAGAGAACTCTGGCAAACGCTCGCTGTGGATCAATTGTAAGGAAGGATGGACGGCTGGCCGTTCGAAGGAACGCCTACCTTTTGTCCCGAACGCCTGCCATAATGCTTCTCTGCGCTCCATACCGAAGCAGCCGAAGGCTCCGCTTTCGGCAAGGGCAGCCAGAGCCCCTTCGTCGAGGCCGGTTATCTCGATGAACTCCCGTAATGAGCGGAGCTTTTGCTTGCGGGACCGACTGATTCGCTCCCAGTCACCCTCGCCGAGGCCTTTGACAAAGCGAAGTCCCATTCGGATCGCAAACTGATCCTCTTTGGAACGATCCGAGTTCGAGAGCTTCTCTTCCACGAGGATGCACTCCCATTGGCTGGCCAAAACGTCAACGGGCATGAATTGGATACCGTGCCGTTTCCCATCTTCGATGATTGTTGCCGGAGAGTAGAATCCCATCGGCCAGGCATTGAGCAGAGAGCAGTAAAACTCCACAGGGTAATGGCACTTCAGCCAAGCTGTGCAATAGCCGATCAGAGCAAAGCTGGCTGCATGGCTCTCTGGGAAACCATATTCTCCGAATCCCCGGATCTGATCGAAGACCCGCTTGGCAAATTCCAGAGCAATCCCCTTGTTCACCATGCGTTGGATGAACTTCTGTTCGTGTTTGTCGATACGCCCTGAGCTTCGCCAGGCAGCCATGTCGCGTCTGAGCTGGTCTGCCTCTCCGGGTGTGTAGTCTGCAGCGACAACTGCCAGACGCATGACCTGCTCCTGGAAGAGAGGGACTCCCAACGTTTTCTTGAGCACCGGCTCGAGATCCGGGTGCGGGTACTCGACGATCTCTTCGCCATTGCGGCGCCTCAAGTAGGGGTGAACCATTCCTCCCGTTATGGGCCCGGGCCGCACGATGCTCACCTCGATCACCAGGTCGTAAAAGCAGCGAGGCTTAAGGCGCGGCAGCATGGCCATCTGCGCCCGGCTTTCGATTTGAAAGACTCCAACGGTATCGCCGGTTGAAACCATTTCGAATAGCTCAGCATCATTTGCCGGAATCGAAGCCATGGAGATGTCCAGCTTTCTATGTTCCTTGAGCGACCTGAAGGCATAATCCAGTTGCGTAAGGGCTCCGAGACCCAAAAGATCCATCTTGAAGAGATTCATGTCCTCCACATCATATTTATCCCACTGAATAACAGTTCGATCCGGCATGGTAGCGTTTTCGACCGGCACGATCGTTGGCACGGGCTCGCTTCCGAGGAGAAATCCTCCAGGGTGTATGGAGAGGTGTCTCGGGAAGTCGATGATCTCCTGAGCGAGGTTGATGAGATGTGAATGGGTGCGATTGCGGGGATTCAAGCCTGCCTGCTTGATATAGGGGGAGAGGTCTCCTCCGTAATAGGGAAGCAGCTTGGCCATCCTATCAAGCTCTGTTGGCGGTAGGCCTAGGGCCTTGCCTACGTCTCTTACGGCGGATTTCATGCGATAGCGCACAAAATTGGCAACCATGGCTGCTCTGTCCCGGCCGTACTTTCTGTAAATGTGCTGGATGACCTCCTCGCGCCTGCGGTGCTCGATATCGAGGTCGATATCAGGCGGCTCGGCGCGCTCGCGCGAGAGGAAGCGCTCGAACAGAAGCTCCATACATACTGGATCGATAGCTGTTATTCCGAGGCAGTAGCACACGGCCGAGTTAGCAGCAGAACCTCGTCCTTGGCAGAGAATGCCATTCTTCCTGCAATACTCGACAACTTCCCACATGGTCAGGAAGTAACCGCAGTAGCCCAACTCTTCGATGACGCCCAGCTCTTTGTCAAGCTGGCTGGCTACCTCAGTCGGTATGCTGCCACCGTATCGCTTGCGCGCTCCTTCGAAGGCGAGGTGCCGTAGCCATTGTGCTGAGGTTTGACCGTCGGGAAGGCTCTCTGAGGGATAGCGGTACTGAATCTCGTCGAGCGAAAAGGTACAGCGTTCTGCTACCTCCATCGTTCGCTCGAGCAGAGAGGGATCATCTCGAAAGAGAGCCGAGAACTCCTCCACTGTCTTGATGTCGTGCTCTGCGTTGGGCTTGAGCCTGGTACCTGCTTCATTGAGAGTCACGGTGTGTCTTATGCATGTGAGCACATCCTGCAGCATTCGTCTGCTCCTGCAGTGGTACAGAACCTCTGTTGCTGCGACGAGGGGAAGCCCATATTGAGCAGCGCTGCTCTGCAAACGTGATTCCAGCAGAACCTCCTCCGCGACTCTATGCCGGCAAATAAGAGCATATAGTCGATCGTCGAAAGACTCCCGGAGCTTATCTATGGGATTCTCCGGCCTCTCCCCCCAGTTAAGGGGACTCTGCGCCCCCAAGAGGCCGATGATCCCTTCTGCGTGTTGACAGATCTCCTCCCAGCTTACTCGGGACTCTCCCTTTGCGCAGCGAAGTCTTCCAGCTGTGATAAGTCGGCAGAGATTGGCGTACCCCTCTCGGTTCTGGGCTAAAAGAACCATGCCCGATCCGCCGTCCGCAGTGACCTTCGAGCCAATAATCAGATGCAAGCCCACCTGCAGGGCCTCGACGTGGGCTCGTACGGCTCCGTAAACCCCATCCCGATCAGTAAGGGCGAGAGCCGGCAGCCCATACTGATGACACCTCCTCACCAGCTCTTCCGGATGGCTGGCCCCTTCGAGGAACGAGTAGTTGCTCTTACACCAGAGAGGGGTGTAAGTCATCACTCCACCATGCCGCTGATCATCCAGCAGCCTTCGGATCTGTTGTAGTAGAGCCAGAGCAGCTCGCCTCTGTTGGTTTCGGCAAAGTAATAGTCTCTGTGAAAGTCTTTCTCCCACCAGCGCCCCGAGATAACATAGGGTCCTGATAACCTGCTCAAGTCTTTGCGTTCCTGGTCGATAGGCTTGGGGTGCCTGAGTGCGCGCCTGACCATGCATATCGGCTGCGCTGTCTCGAGAGGAGGCTTGGCGGCCGGCTTTGCGATGGTCTCCCACGAGTAGCGCCTTTCCGGAAGGTGGTCGTTCTCGAGTTTTGCACGCTGCACTGCATCGTTTCCGAGCACAGCCCTGATACGGGCAAAGGCTTGAGCTCCCTTGGCCAGGTCGCGGCGGGGCCTTTTTTTGAAGAGCTCCAGCTGGATGTTTGTAGCCTTGACGCAGGAAGCCGAGAGGTTGAGGGAGATGATTCCGGATTTGAGCTGCAGAGACTCGAGTCTGATTTGAAAGAGCTCAAGCAGCACGGCTCTGTCCCGCGTAGGCGCTGCAGGGTGAATGATCTCTGTCAGCCTTTTGCCATTCTCCAACCTGAAGCTCAGGCTCAGCTGGGCGACAAGCTCCTGCATCTTCTCCGCATCTGAGAGCATTGAGGTGAGGCATTGCTCTATATGAAAGAGCAGCCTCGAGCTGTCCGTTTCCGGTATAAGCAATCTCTTAGTGACATCCCGCTCTTCAGAGAGCTCCAGGGGCTGAAGGGGGAGGGCCAGATCGCCTGCCGCAAAGTGGTAGAGGCGCTCCACATCAGATCCAAATCTTTTTCTTATGGCTTCGGGGGAGAGACGAAGGAAGGAACCTACATTTTTCAGGCCGAGCTTTTCGAAACGTTCGTAATAGGCCGGCTTGAAAGGAAGGATGCCCAGGGCAGCCTGGAATGCCTCGCTCCTCTCTGCCTCCGGAGAGGAGAAGATTCGGTTTCCTTTTCCCGATTTGGCTGCGGCGTAGCTTCCGAATCGCGTGAAGCCAACTACGGCTGTGGCATGGAAGCACTCTTTTTTGAGTGCAGCACAAATCCTATCCATCCACCGCTTGACGGTCGTGTAGAGGTGTGAGAGCCCCTGTGCGTTCAGCCAAAAAACTCCAGGTTCATCCCGTGAGACCTCGACCTCTGGGCTGAAGAGCTGGAGGCATCGCGTTAGAGAATCTACAGCGGCATCGATCTCCCAGCGGGATATAGCGCCGGCTCGTAGCTCTGCCGTCATAGCCAGACCTGTTGCAAAGCGCATTCCTGGGAGCACACCGGAGGCTTCAGCGATTCTGTTGACATACATGATGGTGCCCTGAGGGCTTTGCTTGGTGACAACTGCCAGGGGAAGGGACCTCCACTCCCAATGCTTTTTGAGGAGAAGCTGGAGAGGTAATCTATCGAGGTTAATGCATGCCAGCCGGACCACGACAAACCTCTGTATGCTTCCATCCGGGGCCCTTGCGCTTGTCCTTGAGGACCTGGATTCTGCAGGCGTATCTGCTGGGTCCGAGCCTTTCCCTTACAACCTGGCCGCGCAGCGAAACGATGGATCCCAGAGATGGCAGGCTTTGCTCCTTTGTCGTAAGACAAACCAGGGCCGTGTCGTGCAGTCTCGCGAGCTGTACGAGACGGCTCTGGAGGCCAACGGGCAGATCATGATGCTCTCCCAAATCCATGATGACAAGGCCGAAGCAGGAAGATCGGATGAGCCAGTCAGCGGCGCGAGCGGAAGAGGCAGCATCGTGCGCCCAAATTACCGGCAGGGCTTCCAGATCGATGCCATTCTCGGCCATATCGGGAGGATAGAAGGAATGGGCTGTGGCTGATATCCAGACCACCGGCAAGCCGGAACGTTGAGCCTCCAGCACCAGGAGGCTAGCCATGGTAAGGGGCGATGTAGCACCGATCCCACTGAGCTCTGTAAGTCGGCCAGAAAGCTCATCCAGGGCCCACCAGTCTCGTTTCGTCTCTCCTACAGCTCCGACTGTTTCATCCTGCATATTTGTGGCTCTTATCAGGTGCGTAAACGGTTTGGAGATCTTCATTAAAAGGCACTCCTCAACGAGAGAGGCTCGAAGTATCGGCGAACCTCGATAACCTTACCGAGTATGTGAAGCTCCCCGGTCTCCGGGATGATCGGCTCGAATGCCGGATTAGCCGGATGGAGCTCTGGGCGTCCCCCTTTGATTTTGAGAGTCTTCACGGTGGCCTCATCCTCGATCAGGGCAACTACGATGTCTCCGGATTCAGCTGATGGCTGCTTGCGTACAATCACGATGTCCCCTGGAAGGATTCCTGCATCGCGCATGCTCTCTCCCCGGACTCGAAGACCAAAAAGTTGGTCGTGAGAATCAGAGGCCTGAACATCGATGTAGCCCTCCAGGTCCTCGATGGCTGTCGTAAGCTCCCCCGCCTGAACTCGGCCCAGAAGGGGAACAGCCAGCGATTGAAGGCCCGGCCTGTCAGGGATTCGGTAGGCTCTGGATTTTTTCGGCTGCTTTTCGAGCATTCCGCCCTGTACCAGGGTGTCTAGGTGCTCCCTTGCTGTCTGGACCGAACGGAATGAGAATGCCTCCTGCACCTCACGAACTGTAGGGGGGTCGCCCGAGAGGATACGGCGTCGGACATATTCGTAGATCTTTTTTCTGGTCTCGCCTGGTTTCGTGTAAGCCATATCTTTGATTCTCTAAACATCAGTATACCATACATATGTATGGTATGTCAAGCGTAAAAAGATCGATTGTCAAGATTTCATAGGGAATTTTTGAGAGATCGAAGGGCTAGAGATGCAGCTCCAGGATGTCCTCGTCCTTCACCGTTTCGGTTCGAGAAACGGTAATAGGATCCGATTTCCCCCTCCAGAGACGTGCGAAACGAAGGTTTTCGTAAAAATCCTTGTGAACCAGGGCGCAAATATCCTCCACTGTCTGTCCTTCGAAGACCGTATAGGGATGCTCCAAGTCAGCTTTCTTGCCAGGGATCTTCGTGTAGACCCGTATCACTCCCAGCCAATCGATGATCATCTGCGGAATCCTGTCAATGTTGCCCGACTGGGTGCAGGAAGTTGGCACAATCTCGAAGCTCTCGCCTATCTGATCTCGAAGCAACTCGAGGCGATCCATTGCCCCTGGAGCGTCCTCCTTGTTGGCCAGAATACGGCAGGGGATCGCATCGCGATCAGAGTCTTCCTTGCTTTTTACAAATCGAACGTGCCGTGATGAGATAACTTCCAGTACTATATCAGTATCTTCGAGAAGGGTATCTTGAGACAGGTCCGCCACTAGCAGGACCGCATCAGCGCCCCTGACAAGGCTCAGCAGATGCATGTGTATAAAATCGCCGGTCACGGGAGGGCAATCGACCAGCTGGATCTGAATGTCCTTGTATGGAATCATGCCGGGCTGCATACGGTTCGTTGTGAAGGGGTATTCGGCCACCTCAGGGTTGGCGTTGGACAGCGCTTTGAGAATCGAAGATTTTCCGCAGTTGGGAGGACCTACAAGAATCACCTGAGCGGCGGCGCCCTCTTTCGTGAAATCGACGTAGGCCCCGCCTCCCTTTTTGGCAGTGCTCTGCTCCATCTGCTTTCGAAGCCGAGACATGCGCCTCTTGAGATCAGCATAGAGGTGATCTGTGCCTTTGTGTTTGGGCAGCAGGGCCATCATATCTTCAAGGCGCTCGATCTTTTCATCCAGAGTCTTAGCGATCCGGAAAGCCTCTTCAGCCTTTCGGTACTCTGGCGTCACATTTGTGGGCATAGGAGGATTATAAGAGAAACGCCCGTTTTGGGCCAGAATGGGGGTGCCCGGCTGAGGGGTGCTCGGCTGAAGGGTGCCCGGTTGAGGAGTGCCCGGCTAAGGGGCGCCTGGCCGCGGGGTGCTTTGTCGATCGATCGCTGGCTAAAGACTTGCTGCTCCGGTCCACTTAATCTGCAAAAAACGATGCCTAAGTTGTATGCATTTTGTACATAATCGCATTTTGTACATAATTGAAAAATGTACGTTTTATACGCTTTTCGGATTTGGTTTATTTCTTCGCCTGGATACCATCTTTGAGCGGGAGCCGTGCTATAATGGCAGGCCTTAGCGCGGATCCGTACGCTTTAGGAGGAATCGAGGTATGAGAGAGCTTTCCCTGGCGAGCAGCCTGAAGTCTGTTACACCTTCCAGGATCCGTGAGTTGGCTGACATAGCTTTTGCCATGGACGGTGTTCTGAAGCTGCAGTTCGGTGAGTCGGATATGCCGACCCCCCACTACATCAAGGAGGCGGCATTTCAGGCGATAAAGGATGGATACACCTTCTATACCGAGAATGCAGGGCTGCCCAGCCTGAGGGAGGAGATCGCTCGAAAGTATGCTGACTTGCACGATGCTCAGCTGGACGGGAGGTCCGAAATCCTCGTTACGGCGTCGGGAGTCCAGGCTCTCAACGTAGCTATCCGATGTGTCATCGATCCTGGAGACGAAGCCCTCGTGCTGACTCCCAACTGGCCTAACTCTTCCGCCATTGTCAACCTTTTCAACGGCCATTCCATCGAGATACCCATGGCTGAGGGGAAAGATCGTTTTACTCCCGATTTCGAAGCCCTCGAGAGGGCCCTGACCCCCAGAACGCGCCTTTTCGCCTACACTTCTCCCTCCAATCCGCTGGGATGGGTGGCTACGCTCGAAGAGCAACAGGCGATTCTAGATTTCAGCCGCCGCCACGGTCTATGGCTTTTAGCGGACGAAGTATATGAGCGGATCTACTACCGACAGGAGTCCGCAGCAGTCGGCGCAGCGCCTGCCGCAGGATCAACAGC
>CAZLRN010000094.1:0-12337 GCA_964561715.1 uncultured Spirochaetales bacterium | reverse complement strand
AGCTGCTTGCAGAAGCAAGCTGCTTGCAGAGCAAGCTTGTAGCAATTCCGGCTCAGATCGATTTCGGAGAATCTTTCTAGAATAAAAAGACATTTAGCCGAAATTGCATAATTTTCACTCGATTTCGATTTTTTGGAAAAATTTAAGAACAGTCCGACCGAGAATCGAAACGAGTAAAAATATGAAAAAACACATACTAACCTTTGCATTCCTCTGTTTAGTAGCCGTCGCTTCTCTCAACGCCTCCGGGTTCTACGAAATAGCCGCAGTGACCAAAGTGGGCAGCATAGAGACTGGATTTGGTCAAGGTTCGGCAAAAACAGCAGCCTACTCGAAAAACCACATGAGTCTATGTATCGCCAATCCGACTCAAAAATCAGTCGATATCGTGAGCGTCTCGGTTCCTTCGCGGCCCAACATCACGCAGAGAAGGCGTATCGATATCTCAGATTACGGAAAATCGGCCAACAGCGTGGCGGTTCGTGGCGAGACCATTGCCGTTGCCGTCGAAAACGAGGATAAAGCGGCGCGGGGGCAGGTCCTGTTTTATGATTTCAAAGGGCGGATTCTCAACTCCGTCGATGTAGGGTTTGTACCCGACATGCTCTGTTTCACTCCCGACGGCGCAAAGGTGCTCGTAGCAAACGAGGGCACCCCCTCGACTGACTACAAAACCGATCCCGAAGGATCCATCTCTATCATCGATATCGCCGAGGGTATCCAGGCTGCGAAGGTTTACGAGGCAGGATTCTCCGGTTTTAACAGAAAAAAATTCGAGCTCATCGAGAGGGGAGTCAGGATCTATGGCCCCAACGCGACGGTTGCGCAAGATCTCGAACCGGAATCCATCACGGTATCCAAAGACTCAAAGAGAGCCTGGGTAACACTGCAGGAGAACAACGCGATAGCCGAGCTGGATATAGACAAAAGAAGAATCACAAAAATCTACCCACTGGGCTACAAAGATCACAGTAAAGAGGGTAACGGATTCGATGCGAGTGACCAGGACGGCAAGATCAACATCCAAAGCCACTCCATATGGGGCCTGTATCAGCCTGCAGCCATTTCCTCCTTTGTCGATAGAGGCCGGATCTACCTGGTAACGGCAAACGGCGGAAAAGCCAGAAACTACGAAGGCTTTAATGAGGAGACGCGAGTCGGCGAGCTTAAACTGGATGCTACGGCTTTCCCCGATGCCGAGTCCATTCAAAAGCCCACAAACCTGGGCAGACTCAAAACAACAACTGCCATGGGTGATTTCGATCTTGACGGTGATCACGAAGTCATCTTCAGCTTCGGCGGGCGATCCTTTTCAATCTGGAGAGTCGAAAGAAACTCTCTCACTCTCGTTTATGATAGCGGGAGTGACTTTGAGCGGATCACGGCCGAGCTCTATCCCGCTGCTTTCAACTGCAACAGCGGAATCACCAAGAAATTCGATGACAGAAGCGACGACAGAGGCGTTGAGCCTGAGAGCATCGCTGTGGGCTATTGGCTGGGTCAGCGATACGCCTTCGTGGGGCTAGCTCAGGGCTTGGGCGGAATCATGATCTACAACATTACAGATCCTGAGATTCCGACCTTCGTCACCTACGTCATCTCCAATGACGGAAGTGGAAAGAAGGGCAACGACGTCTCGCCGGCAGGAATTACCTTTATTCACACCCTCGACACTCCGACGACGTTTCCCATGTTAGCTGTCTCTTACCAGCACTCGGGTACCGTTGCCCTCTACTACCTCAAAGTTCAAAAAAATGAAGAGAACACAAAAAAGAGCCCCTAGGATCGCTATTTGACTCCAACCGCAGGAGCTCGCTATATTCAGATCAATGAAGATAGCGGTAACGGGCAAGGGCGGGGTCGGCAAGAGCACAACGGTCGTTCTGATGGCCCGACTTCTGAGGGATAAGGGAAAGAAGGTGATCGTGATCGATGCGGATCCGGATATGAACTCCGCCAGCCTGCTGGGAGTGCCTGATTCGGAGCGTATCGTTCCCATTAGAGAGCTCAAGGAGCTCATTGCCGAAAGAACGGGCACGGAAGTGGGGCAGCCGGCTCCCTTCTTTACGATGAATCCAAAGGTCGATGATATCCCGGAGAAATACTGTGTCGAGCACCGCGGTGTCAAGCTCCTGGTTATGGGTACCATCCAGCGCGGCGGCGGCGGCTGCGCCTGCCCGGAGAACGCCTTTCTGAAATCTCTTCTAGGACACCTCATCATCAACAGGGATGAATGGATTCTGCTAGACATGGAGGCGGGCATCGAGCACCTTGGACGCGGTACAGCCATCGGCGTCGACGAGATGATCGTTGTTGCCGAACCGAGCAAAACCAGCATCGAGACGGCACACAGAATCGAAGCCCTCTCACGAGATATCGGGATTCGCAATCTCAGAGTCGTGGGCAACAAGATCCGCGACGCTATGGATAGGGATTTTCTCCAAAAGGAGCTGTCCGGATTCGATGTTTTGGGTTACATCGAGTACGACGATTCGATCAGGAGGATGAACCTGGGCCTCACCTCGGCAATGGAGATTGACGGCAAGCCATTAGAACAAATCGAAAGCATCCTCCGGGCGGCTAACTGGGACATCTAAATCTACCCGCCTAAAAGGGACCTAATTCCTACGCATCTTATAGATATTGAATCTCCATTTAACAATAAAAACGATATAAACAGTCATATATTTGAGTCAACTTTTATGGACGAAAGTACTTGAAACTTTAGAGAAATGATAATAGAATGACCCTGTCTCTTCTGCTCGATAGTTTTTGAAGACCCTCGAAAGCTCTCGAGAGAGAGAGTTATCTTACAGGTGATTTCAGCTAAAACCACACGGTTTTGGCATCATTGTATATTTAATGCACTATCAAACAGTTGAGTATTGCGAGCTCTGGTTGCGTTAATCTTCGATTTTTCGCACAGACTAGAGATGCGTCTGAGGTATGTAAATGGGCTTACGCAGGGCGCCCGCTGACATATTGTTCCCTTTCTGCACAATTGTGCAACGCAATGCACCGAAGCACTTATTGAGACTCTGTCAAGAAAACAATTCAGCGAAGGAGCGCTTCAAGCCTTTCGCTTATAAGGAAAAACTACTTAACAACTCAGAGATTGGAGGACCTCTATGCCACCAAAAGAACTAAAATTTGCGGACAAAGCATCTCAGATCATGATCAAGTACGCAAATGAGAACAATATCGAGACCGTATGGGATCGTTACGATGCTCAACAGCCCCAATGCGGCTTCGGAACCCTGGGATTATGCTGTCGCCACTGTTCTATGGGACCCTGCAGAATCGATCTCTTTGGCAACGGACCCACGGTAGGGGTCTGCGGCGCAACGGCGGATACAATTGCAGCCAGACATCTTGTCAGAATGATCGCGGCGGGCGCTGCAGCCCACTCCGATCACGGACGGGATGTCGCCCATACTCTGCTCATGATCGCCGAGGACCCGAACTGCGATTACACCATCAAAAACGAAGCAAAGCTCAAGGCCTTTGCCGCCCATTACGGGATCGAAACAAAGGGCCGGGATATCAAGGAAATTGCCGGGGACGCAGCCAGAGCAGCTCTGAACGAGTTCGGCCAGCAGGTGGGTACCGTGAGAATGGCTGAATCGGCTCCGCCGGCAAGGGTGAAGCTCTGGAAAGAGCTCGGCATCATACCCCGCTCTATCGACCGGGAGGTTGTCGAATCCATGCACCGGACCCATATCGGAGTCGATGCCGAGTATAAAAATGTCATCAAACAGGGCCTCAGAACGGCTCTGGCGGACGGTTGGGGCGGTTCGATGATCGGAACGGAGCTCTCGGATGCCATCTTCAGCCTGCCCAACCCACTGCGAACAAAGGCCAATCTCGGAGTGCTCAAGGAGGATCAGGTCAACCTCGTCGTACACGGCCATGAACCTACACTCTCCGATATCATCGCCATCGTTTCCAAAGACGAGGAACTTCTGGAGAAAGCCAAGGCCAAGGGCGCCAAAGGCATCAATCTCTCCGGCATATGCTGCACCGCCAATGAAATCATGATGCGACACGGCATCCCGCTGGCCGGAAGCTATATGCAGCAGGAGATGGCTCTCATGACCGGTGTCGTAGACCTGATGGTGGTGGACGTCCAGTGCATATGGCCCGGTTTGGAGAGGGTTGGCAAGAAGTTCCATACCAGGCTCGTAACGACTTCGCCCAAGGCGAAGATGCCGGGATTCGACCACATCGAGTTCCACGAGGACAAGGCCGTTGTAACGGCGAAAGAGATCATCGAGTCGGCCATCGAAAGCTACGCCAACAGAAAGGGCAACGGCCAGAAGGTGCAGATCCCTAATGTCTCCGAAGGGGCCGTTGCAGGATTTTCGACGGAATCGATCTTCCAGTTCCTCGGCGGAACCTACCGCTCGACCTACCGCCCTCTCAACGATGCCGTAATGGCAGGTCGAATAAGGGGAGCGGCAGGAGTCATCGGATGTTCCAACCCCAACGTCGAATACGAAGAGGGGCATCTTACCATCGTCAAGGAGCTGCTCAAAAACGACGTCATCGTCGTATCGACTGGCTGCAACTCCATTACCTGCGCCAAACACGGCCTGATGCAGCCGGAAGCGGCCTTCACGTACGCCGGTGAGGGACTGCAGGAGGTGTGCAGGGCCGTCGGCATTCCGCCCGTTCTGCACATGGGAGCCTGTCTCGACAACAGCAGGATCCTCAAGGTACTGGCCAACATCGTTGCCGAAGGCGGTCTGGGGGAGGATATCTCCGATCTGCCTGTGGCAGGAGCGGCCCCTGAGTGGATGAGCGAAAAGGCCGTATGTATCGGTTTCTACTTCGTCGCCTCGGGGGTTTACACGGTTATCGGCAAGCCCCTGCCTATGATGGGTAGCCCGGCTCTCCACAAATACCTCACAGAGGAGATCGAGGGTGAAACAGGCGGGAAATGGGCTTTTGAGCTGGATCACGTCAAAGCGGCTCACATGATGATCAGACACATCGACGAGAAGAGGAAGTCCCTCAAGCTGAAGCCCATGATGTACAAACAGGCTCTCGAGCCTGTCGCATAGGGAGTGTTTATGGCTGTCAAACCCAAAGACAAACGAATAAGCGTAAAAATTGAGAGGTGCATGAGCTGTCACACCTGCGAGATCGCATGTGCTATCGCACACTCTTCATCGAAAGACCTGGAAACGATCGCAGCGACGGATGAACGGCCGGGGTATCGTCTCTCCGTCGAATCCTTTAGCGAAAAAGGGGTGCCGATTCTCTGTCAGCACTGTGACGATCCGGCCTGCCTGATGGCCTGTCCGACCGGAGCTATCCATCGCAACGGCGAAAGCGGACCTGTGCTTTACGATGAGGACCGATGTATCGGCTGCAGGATGTGCGTACAGGCCTGCCCTTTCGGGGTCATTACTGTAAAACCTGATGGAAAGAGGGTGCTCAAGTGCGATCTGTGCATCGAGAGGTTGGCCCAGCACAAGCTTCCGGCGTGTGTCGCCGCCTGTCCGACCGCAGCCCTCGAATTCGCCGACTCGGAAGAGTCGAACAGGGAAAAACGACAGAAGACGGCGGAGCAGATGGTCGCTGCTCAGACCTCGGCAACGGAAACAACCGGAGGTCAACAGGCCTAGACTAGTAATCAGAGAAAGTGAGTATGTATTGGCAACGGTAACGGTGTGTGTGGGCAGCTCATGTCACGTCAAGGGAGCCAGAAGAGTGATCACGCGCTTTGACGAGCTGCTCAAGAAACATGACCTCACAGACAAGGTCGAGCTGAAGGGCTCCTTCTGCATGGAACGCTGCGGGGAGGGTATCAACTGGCAAATTGGTGATGAGCCCTTGACCAGCTCGAGCGTGGAGGAAGCCGTTAAAACCTTTGAGAGCCAAATCATAGAACCTCTGAAGGATAGCGGAGGAGCATAGCTAGGAGCAGACGTGGCAACCAAAAAAACGCCGGAAAAGAGGAATGAGAGCCTTGAGACGTCGGCTCATATCAATGCCATTCTCCAGCAGACTCCGAACGGGGTTTTGCTGGTAGACAAGGATACCCGGGTCCGCTTCATCAATCCGGCATTCCGTGAAATGTTTCACTGCCAGAGCGAAGAGCTTCTAGGGCGGCCGGCAGCCAAATTCATTCACTCTGACTGCTTTGAAAGAGCTATTGCAGCAGGGGGCCGCCTCATGGTCAAAGAGAGCGTCCCTGTGCACAACATCAGCTATCGGGTCGGGCTCTTTCCCATTGAGGGGGAGGATCTCTACTGCGGTATATTCATCGATATATCCGAGGAGGAGGAGGCCAAGAAACACTACCGTGATCTTCGGGCTCAAACGCTCGAGCGAGCTCAGGAGGTCATTTCGAGACAGATGAAAACCGCGCAGGAAATCGCCAGACTTCTGGGTGAGACGACTGCCGAGACAAAGGTGCTGCTCGTCAAGTTGATGTCCCTCTTCGAAGAGGAAGAGGACTTCAAAGAAGAAGAGAGATGAAGCTGTACTTCGAGTGGGGAATACGACAGCTCTTTAAGCGTGGAGAGGAGTTATGCGGTGACAGCGTCATTGTTTCACGACACGCAGATTCGATCACTCTGGCTCTCTCCGATGGTCTGGGGAGCGGCGTAAAGGCCAACATTCTGGCCACGCTTACAACCCGCATCGCTATGCAGATGCTGGAGAACGAACTCCCCCTGGGAGAGGTTGTCCAGACCCTTACGGAAACCCTGCCTGTGGACAATGTTCGAAAGCTGGCCTACAGCACCTTTGCCATCGCGCAGTTCTTTCGACATGGCAAAGCACGGGTAGTGGAGTTCGATTCTCCCTCGGCGATCCAGTTGCGCGGGAGGAAAGCGCAGCCCGTGGTGTTCGATGAAAGGGTGATCGACGGAAAGACGATCCATGAATCGGTCCTGGATCTCGATTACGGTGACTGGGTGATCTTCGTTTCCGACGGGGTTCTAAATGCCGGTATCGGAGGTGTGTATCCGCTGGGATGGGGATGGGATCAGGCGGCCCATTATATAGAGGGTCAGGCGCATCCCAACCTCACTGCCGATGATCTTGCCGAAAAGATCGCCCAGGCAGTCAGCGACCTCTACGCAGGGCCGCCGGGAGACGATGTCAGCATCGTGGTCTTCAAATGCCGTCATAAGCTTACGGCAACGATTCTGACGGGACCTCCGGAAGACAGATCGGAGGACAACGACGTGGTTAGGAGTTTTATAGGTCGCGGCGGCAAGCTGGCTGTGTGCGGCGGCACAACAGCCAAGATCGTGGCCCGGCATCTGGGCCAAGCCCTGGATGTCGACCTTTCGACCATGACCTCGGATGTGCCGCCGATGGGGAGGCTCCGGGGCATTGATCTCGTGTCGGAGGGAATCCTTACACTGACCCGGGTGAGCAGTATGCTTCAGTCGGGGGTGGATAAAGAAGAGGTGCAGTTCCGGACAGATGGAGCGGCCTGCCTGCTGCGACTTTTGCTGGAAGTCGACCAGGTGGATTTCATAGTCGGGCAGGCCATCAATCCGGCGCACCAGAATCCCGAGCTGCCCCATCAGCTCGATATCAGAATGAGCGTTATAAGAGAGATCGCAGAGGAGCTTCGCTCCAGAGACAAGGAAGTGACTGTTGAGACAGTTTAGGAGAGAATACGAATGTCAGAACAGCTGATAGAGGAGATCATTGGTCGATACGAGAGAGATTCCGGCATGCTGATACCGATGATGCAGGATCTCCAGGCCGAATACGGCTACCTCCCTGCGGAGGATCTACGAAACCTCTCCCGTCGACTCGATATACCCATGACGCGTATCTTCGGCGTCGCAACCTTCTACTCCTCCTTTCGACTGGCACCGAAGGGACAGCATGATGTGACCCTCTGTATGGGCACAGTCTGCTACCTAAAAGGCGCACCGAAGATATCTGAGGCGATCTGTGGCGAGTACGGCGTGGAACCCGGCGGCACGACTCCCGACCGGCTCTTCACCCTGCAGGCCGTCAACTGCGTTGGAGCCTGTGCGCTGGCACCTGTCATGATTGTGGACGGCAAGTACTACGACGGGGTGACGCCGGATTCGGCATTGGAAATCCTGCGAAAACTTCCCTCTGAAGAAGGAAAGGCCGAGAAACCAGGACCTTCTGAGGCGACGGCAACGCCGGTGGAGGCGGCCCCAAGGAAGGCCTCTAGATCAGCCGCGCGCAAGAAGGCTCCGCCTAGGAAGGCGGCTGCGCCTGAGAAGGCGGTTGCGCCTGAGAAGGCGGTTGCGCCTGAGAAGGCGGCTCCGCCTAGGAAGGCGGCAGCGACCAAAACCTCGAAAGCGGCACCCAAAGCTGTAGCTAAAGCTGCGGCTCAATCTACGGCAAAAAAGGCTGGTCCCAAAACCAGCAGTAGGGGAACGACCAAAAAGAAAAGCTCCAGTGCCAAGGCCGCCAAGAAGGAGAAGAAAAGGTGAGCAACGAAAGCAACGTGTCCCCAATCACTCTCAAAACCTTCTCCGACCTCACAAAGTGGCGAGAATCGCTCAAATCCTCTCTTAATCCCTCTTCCAAGACGGTGAGGGTTTGCATTGGAACAGGATGCGCCGCAAAGGGGTCCCGTGAGCTTCTAAAGCAGTTTAGCGAGGCCGCAAAACATTCCGGCAACGGAAAAGTGATCGGTGCAAAATGCGTCGGCTGTCACGGCCTCTGTGAGAAGGGACCGATCGTCGTGGTGGAACCCGGAAACATCATCTACCAGCAGGTCGAAGAACCGGACGTGCCGGAAATCTTCCGAGAGACTGTATTGGCAGACCGCGTCGTGGAACGCCTCCTCTACGAAAACCCGGTGGACGGAAAAAAGGCTCGAACACCCGAAGAGATTCCCTTCTACCGGGCTCAGCAGAGGATCGTGTTGGCTCAAAACGGGCGTATCGATCCGACCAAAATCGAAGATTATCTGGTTTCAGGGGGCTACACAGCCCTTGCCAGGGCTCTTTCTGCCATGGAGCCCGAAGAGATCATATCGGAGATCGAAACGGCGGGATTGAGAGGGCGCGGGGGCGGCGGATTTCCGACGGGACGAAAATGGCGCTCCTGCAGAGAGGCCGAAGGTTCGCCCAAGTACGTCATTTGCAACGGTGACGAGGGTGATCCGGGTGCCTTTATGGACCGTTCGCTGATGGAGGGCAATCCCCACTCCGTGATCGAGGGCATGATCATTGGGGCTTACGCTATTGGAGCCTCGAAAGGATACATCTATGTCAGAAACGAATACCCCCTGGCTGTCGAGCATCTCAAGAACGCTATAGAACAGGCTCAAAAAGCCGGTTTGCTGGGCAATAACATCCTGGGCACAGGTTTTTCCTTCGACATTCGTATCAACAGGGGAGGAGGAGCCTTTGTCTGCGGTGAATCGACGGCCCTTATCGCATCGCTGGAGGGACGGCAGGGAGAGCCGAGATCGAAATACGTGCACACCGTTGAACACGGCCTCCACGACAAGCCAACAAACCTCAACAACGCCGAAACCTGGGCTAATGTGCCGGCGATCGTCGACCGGGGCGGCAAATGGTTCGCCTCCATCGGAACCGAAAAATCCAAAGGCACCAAGGTCTTCAGTCTCGTAGGCAAAGTCGTCAACACCGGTCTCGTCGAAATACCCATGGGCATGAGCTTGAGGCAGATTGTTGAGGAGATCGGGGGAGGAATCAGGGACGGAAAATCCTTCAAAGCCGTACAGACCGGAGGCCCCTCGGGAGGATGCATCCCCGCCGAGCATCTCGATTCACCCGTGGATTTTGACGAGCTGACCAAGCTGGGATCGATGATGGGATCCGGCGGCATGATCGTCATGGACGAAGATACCTGTATGGTGAATGTGGCCAAGTATTTTCTGGAGTTCCTCAAGTCGGAGAGCTGTGGAAAGTGCACGCCCTGTCGAGAGGGAATACCACAGATGCTGCACATTCTCGAGCGGATCAGCAAGGGCGAAGGCACGCCCGGAGATCTAGACACTCTGGAGGTGCTGTCGGATCTGCTCGAAGACACAGCCCTCTGCGCACTGGGCAAAACAGCTGCCAATCCCGTTCTTTCGACCATCCGATACTTTCGGGATGAATACCGGGAGCATATCGAAAACCAGAGGTGTCCGGCCAAGGAATGTAAAGGCCTCTTCACCTACAAAATCGATTCCAAGGTCTGCACCGGGTGCACGATCTGCGCCAAAAACTGTCCCGTCGACGCGATAACCGGGGAACGCCGTCAGCCCCACGTGATCGATCAGGAGACCTGCACCAAGTGCGGCACCTGTTTCGATAAATGTCCTTTTGCGGCGATACTTAAGGTTTAGGAAAACCTTTTGGGTTTAGGAAAACCTTTTGGGTTTAGGAAAACCTTTTGGGTTTAGGAAACCAATAGCGAAGTGTCTAGCTCAAATCATAAGGAGACAGATAGTGCCTAAAGTCACGATAGACGGCATAGAGGTCCGAGTAGCCTATGAATCAACGATACTCGCTGCAGCGATAAAAGCAGGCATATGGATTCCCACCCTCTGCTACCACCCGGCGCTTACCAATACGGCGACATGCCGAATTTGCATGGTGGAACTGGACCGGGGCGACTGGAAGCAGATGGTAACGGCCTGTAACTACCCCGTAAGAAGAGACCTCGCGGTCAGCACGACAAGTGAGAGGGCTCAGAAAGCACGACGGGGAGTCATGCAGCTGCTTCTGGCCCGATCACCGGAAAGCGAAGACCTTAAAAGAATGGCTCAGAAGATGGGCATAGAGGGCACGCCCTATCCCACTGTGACGGAGAGCCAGCGCAACTGCATCCTCTGCGGCCTCTGCACAAGGGTGTGTGAAGAGGTCATAGGTCAATCAGCCATTGGATTCGCCGGGCGGGGAGTCGATCGAGTTGTAACGACCCCCTTTCGCCTCGCTTCGGAGGAGTGCATCGCCTGCGGTGCGTGCGCGGTAGTTTGCCCGGTGGATACGATTCAGATCAGAATTCACGAGGACTCCGGCGAAGCGGAGATTTCCCCCTTTAAATCTCGGGTCAAACTTCTGACCTGCGAAGAGTGCGGAGCCCGCATGGTGACCGAGCCTGTGAACAAGGATATGTTGAAGAAGGTAGAGGCAACGTTTAAATGGGAAGAGTTCCGAAGGCACGCAAAGCTGTGTCCCGAGTGCCGGAGGAAAAAGGCGGTCGAAGCTTTGGTCATGGTAGATGCCATGAAGACATGGTAGATGCCATGAAGACATGATAAAAGCCATGAAGACATGATAAAAGCCATGAAGAGCTGATCGGTCTTCCCGTTATCAATATAACGCGTGTAAAAGAATAGAGAGGAGATATTGCATGTCAAAGATTATTGCAACAGCAGCTATTCGAGGAGCCCACAAGCTTGTCGAGCAGGCAGAACAGGATTTGGCAAAGGCCATAGAGGCGAAGGGAAAAGATCACCCAGTCGCCTATCCCGACACGGCATACTTTCTTCCGATCATGCTGCTCTTTCTGGGACAGAAGGTGCAGAAGCTGGGCGACCTGGAAGAGTCTCTGCAGGAGGCCCGCAAGCTGCTGGGTCGAGTGCCTACTGATGATCTGTGGCTCCCGTACCTCGGTGAAACTCTCGACTCCGGCGTAGCGACTCTGTTGGCCGAAGAGACGATCGAATCACTGAAGTACGTGATGGGACCTAATCCGGTCGACGGCATTTGGCTCGGATTTACAGGTGACAACATTCTCCGCCTGCAGGGAATCAAGCTTGTTGATGGAAGAATGCCCGGATTTGCGGCAATCGTTGGCAAGACCACCACCAACGAAGAGGCAGTCAAGATCGTTCGCGGTCTCCAGGAGCGAAATATCCTGGTCTTCATGGCAGGTCACAGCGATGGCAAAGCAATAGCAGAGCAGCTGGCTGAAGAAGACATCGAGATGAACTGGGATACCTTTCTGGTTCCCTATGGAAAAGAGATCACGGCAGCCATTCACTCTCTCAACTTTGCCGCCCGTTCGGCTATGACCTTCGGCGGCATCGAACCGGGAGATCTGGAAGCCGCCAGACAAATTCTACTCTACAACAAGGACAGGGTGCATGCCTTTGTCATGGCCCTCGGCGACGACAAGGGTTTCTCGGACAACGGCCAGCTCATCACGGATGAGAAGTACGCCACAGCTGCCGGCGCGATCAATTTTGGTTTCCCAGTTATCGCGGATGTTGAAATCCCGCAGATCCTGCCTACGGGTATCTGCACCTACGAGCATGTAGTATCCGGTGTCAAGCTCGATGAAATAATCAGCCGAGCCATCGAGCTCAGGGGGCTGACGATCAAGATCGAAGACATCCCCATTCCCGTCTCCTATGGAG
>CAZLRN010000093.1:0-12483 GCA_964561715.1 uncultured Spirochaetales bacterium | reverse complement strand
GCTGTAGAGGCCGGTATCAATCTCTTCGACTGTGCCGATATCTATTCCGGAGGAAAGAGCGAGCGGGTTTCGGGCGAGGCGTCGGCGCGGGACGGCAAGCGCCAGGGTGTCCTGATTCCGGCTGCGGAGATAGAGCTTGCGGAGCAAGATCACACGCTCTGAGACTCTCTGGTTCAACCCGGTACGCATCTGTCCAATTACTTCACCACGTCCGGCTGGCTTTAAGCCGGCAGGTAGCAGGAAAATCAACTCACTGAAAAGAAAGGGGATGAACAATGCGGCTCGACAGCGAAATCAGAGAAGGATTTATAGCTTTAATTCCAGAAGCTGGGGAGATCAAAAACTCCGAACTGCGGGATAAGGTGTACAACGGCTGGGCGCTGGCTCTGCAGGAAAACGGTTACAAACGTATAGAGGAGATGGAGAACTCGGCAACGGCGGGTCGCATGGTGATAGAGAAGGGGAATCAGACCGATCACTTAAGGGGTGTGGCGAGGCTGGCCATGGTGATAGGTCGAGAAATGAAGGAATCCTTTGGAGAGCTCGACTTCGATATGGACGAGCTCATAGCCGGCGGGATGGTCAAGGTCTGATGCTCTGAGTTTGAACATATAGCTGGGCCGATAGTATTATAGTCTTCGTAATGAAGAAACTCCTCCTCTTTTTTATAGATGGTATCGGCCTCGGGGAGGACGACAAGCAGATCAATCCGCTTCGCGATCTCTTTAGCGGCATCATGGACGGAAAGCGGTTTGTTCGATGCGAGGGCCCGATCTATTTCCGCAGCGGAGTTCTCATACCCACGGATCCGGTTATGGGAGTTACCGGTATCCCCCAATCGGCAACAGGGCAAACCTCGATCTTCACCGGCGTCAACGCGCAACAGCGCATCGGATACCACCTGACCGGCTATCCCAACGAAGAGCTCAAAAAGATAATCAGGGAGAGGAGCCTCATGAAGGCTCTCGTGAATCAGGGGGTACGTGCTACGGCAGCCAACCTCTACTCCCGGGAGTTTTTCGAGAAGCGCAGAAACAGCTCCCGCAATCTTTTCCCTGTCTCCACCCTCACGATCGAAGCCTCCGGAGCAGCTTTCAGATACTGGCAGGACTATCAGGTAGGCCGCGCAGTGTTTGCCGATATCACGAACGAGCTGATCCGAAGCCGTGGCTACGATATTCCCCTTATAGAGCCCGAGAGAGCAGCAGCCAACATGCTCAACATTCTCGGGGAATTCGATTTTGTCTTTTTCGAGTACTTCATGACGGATCTGTACGGTCATAAGCGAAACAGGGAGGAGATTTTAAAGTGCGCCGGAATCCTCGATCGGTTTGCCGAGAGTCTCTGGGAGAAGGCAGAGCGGCGCGAAACCGCTATTCTTGTCGTCAGCGATCATGGAAACGCCGAAGATATGAGCACCAGAGGCCACACGGACAATCCGGTTCCCACTCTGCTCCTCTCCGAGAACCAGGAAACTCAGAGGCTCTTTGCCGAGACGGTTCATGACCTTACCGATATTTACAGGGCCGTCTTGAGATACTTCGAGGTTTAGCGAAGCGGTCGCCGCACTGGCCTGGTGCTACCAATCCAACAGGCGCCTCTCCCCTGAGAGCTTGCGAATCTCGGTGACATCCTGACTGACCTCGATGACTCCTCGGTAGGCTCCCGCTTCGTCGTACAATGGGTAGTACCTGATGTGGATGAATCTATCGTTTAAGGTAAGCCAGAACTCCGCCACCTCCTTTTCCTTCTTCCTGAAGCTTTCCAGGATTTTCTCCACCACGCCGACGCTTTTAGGCGGGTGGCAGTTCTGAACGGCCCGGCCTATGACAGCGGGACTCCTAGGAAAGATTCTCCTCCTTCCCTGGTAGTAGTAGCGAACCCTGTCGTTTTCATCCACAAAGGTCATATCGAAGGGCAGGTTTTTGAGCATCAGGTTGATCTGCTCCGCGCTGAGCTCTCCCACGTCGAGGGGGAGCGCAGCTCCGGCTGCTTCTGTTGTGGATGGCGCTTCCGGGGCAGGAGCGGTTTCAGCGCTCTGCTTTTCCAGGTCGCTGGCCACTCGCCCGGCCAGTACGAGGTTGGCGTCCCAGAGATTGCCGGGCTCGCCCCAGGCATATCCGATCTCCGCTTCGCCCTTTCGGATCTCAGCCCACTGAGCCTCAGAAAGCTTTCTAAGAGCTGTGGGAAAGAGGATCCGCTCCTCCATGAAAATCATTCTCCTTATGGCCCGCAGAACGCCGCTGGCAGCCGGCCGAAAAGCCCTCCAGTTCTCCTTTCGGTAGGCCTCCTCCATTTTGCGGAGCTGGGCGCGAATTTCATCGTGTTTGCCCCACATGACTTTGGAAGGCCCGGTGAAACCGACACTTTCTAAAACCGGAAAGAGTTGATTTTCTTTTCGGGTGTAGTGGATCTCGATCTTTTTTATCTCCTGCAGCTCCCTTTCGAACTCCTCTCTCTTTTTGCCCTTCGAGACGGGTCTGATGAGGCGTTGAATGCGCTTGCATATCCGGCGGGCAGCCCGGTTCTCCTCTCTGAAGGTGTGGACCGGATGCCCCGGAAGGGTCTTTTGACGCTTCTGCCGCTCCAGGGCCTGCTCGAAGACCTGGACGTGCACGTCACAGACCTTCTGCAGCTGTTCCACCGGCACTCCTTCTGCGATGAGCGCCTGCTCCATCTCAGCAATCTCCTGCGGGCTCACGTCTCGGATCAGATCCGCAAATTTCTTTCTAACACTCGCTATATCGCTTCCCTCGTTGAGGTCCTCGACGATCTCCCGAAGTTTGCTCTGTCTGTCGTCGTTTTTATGATTCTCACTCATCTTCGTCCTCTGATTCGTGTAATAAATTCTGTGAAACATGCTACTCTGTAACAAATGTCTCCTGGCAAATCCGCCAGTTTTTCCTTCTTTTCGGATCTTCCTGTGATCACCTCTTTTGATGAGGTGCTCGATTCAGCCCATTATCACGCCGGTCCCGAATCATGCAGTGGGGCAGCGGTAGCGAAGTCCATTTCGTCGACGCCGCTGATGGGGGATACGCCCTGGCTGTCAAGGAGCTCAGAAGACAGATCGGACTGGCCTGTAGACTCCATAACATGGCCTGAAGACTGCGCAACCTGGCCTAAAGACTCCGCAAACGACAAGGCGTGCTGTTCCGTTGTAGCGGGGGTTATACCGCCGCAGCAGTAATCTCCTCCTGCTGAAGCACCTCGCCACTGATGCCGATAACCTTTAGACCAATGGGTATCTGCCTCTCAGCCTGGGCTGCAGCCCTCTGGGCCATCATCAGGAGACTGCGGCAGCATGGCACCTCCATGATGGCCACGGTAAGAGAATTGATTTCGGCATGATCAATCAGAGCTGTCAGCTTGTCGACGTAGATATCTTGTGCCTGGTCCAGCTTGGGGCAGGCGATCGTAAGGGTTCTGTCTTTGAGCAGGTCCCTGTGAAAGTCCCCGTAGCTGTGAGCCACGCAGTCGGCGCTCAACAGCACATCGGTCCCTCTAAAGTGCGGGGCCATAGGGGGAATGAGGTGCAGCTGGATCGGCCAGTGGGTGAGCTCGGAGAGCCTGCGCCCCTCCTCACTTACCCCCTCCTCACTTACATCGTCGCCTCGGTTCCGATTGAGCGCCATCGCCCTGGCCCCCGGGCACCCTGAATGGGCCGCCGGCTCGAGCTCGGAAAGGTCCACGTCGATATTCTTCTCTTTGAGAACAGCCAGCGCCTCATTGAAGAATCCCTCTTCTCCGTGATCCTTTAAATGCTTCAGGTGGGCGATAATCGTGTTTTTTCCCTGCCTGACTATGTTTTCCATCACCCTGCTCTCGTCATAGGCCTCGGCCTCTCTCACCTCGACCGTGATGGCATCCTCCGGGCAGTGTCCTACACAGGCTCCAAGGCCGTCACAAAAGAGATCGCTTATCAGTCGAGCTTTGCCGTCGATAATCTGTAAAGCCCCTTCGGGGCAGTTGGGTATGCAGAGGCCGCAGCCGGTGCACTTGTCTTCGTCTATATGAATGATTTCCCTTTCCATTTTGTTCCTCCTGAAAGATCTATGATCATCTTAATGCAGGCCGTACGACGAGAAATTGACCCACATCAAGAAAAATGACTTTTTTAGCCCAAAAAATTAGCCCAAAAACAGATGCCGCGCCATACGCTTGCCAGCTGGCGTCAAAAAGGTACCGTGTATGAGCTCTTCCCGTTCTTCTCTGGTTTTGCCATCGAGCTTAGTTCGCAGGTTTACCAGGCAATCGGCATCAAAGACGACGCAGAAGTTAGGTGTTTCCTGTTCCCTCGGTGTATGGTGATGACCGATTATGTCGCAGATCTCTTCGACATCATCTGTCCTGAGACCGTGCTTGAAGAGGATCTTCTTGGCCACAGGTGGACCCTCGGCCTCCTGATACGAAGCCTCCGAGGAGCCGTACTTCTCCTCCGCAGGTTTGATTCCCACGTCATGCAGGATAGCGGCGGGCACCACGACGTGCCAGTCCGCCGATTCTTCCTTGAGAAGCTCCTCGGCAAACTCCAGAACATCCTTTGCGTGGTCGATCCTCTTTGTGTCTTCGCCGAAGAATTGTTCCAGGTCCTCCAGAAGCTTCCTCTTCAGGCTCATGGCCTTGTTCTCCATGTACCTGCTGTAGACCTCTTCGCCTACGCAATCCTTGCCGTACTGACACCAGTCGAGACAACTCGTACTCGTGTCTTTGAGCACAGCCTTTTTACATTTTGAGCAGTACCCCCGTATCTCGTCCGTCCAGATTTCGACCTCCCCTCCGCAGGTGGGGCAGGTGTATATCTCTGGCTTGGGCTGTCGGAGAAGCTTTGCTCCGGGACAGAACGTGTGATCCATGATGCCAATGTAGAGGGGAGCACGGCAAAAAACATTGATGCAGGTCAAGGAAAAGGCTGTTTTTGATTTTTCTTTCTTGACAGAAGCTCGAAAGGGTCATAATATACCGACTGGTTGGTATAAATAAAATGACTGTGATCAAGAGGCGGTAATTCGGTAGGAGCCATGGCAGAGAACAAAGCGAGGGAAGTGCGAAGACGAGAAATTCTCGAAGCCGCAATGAGGTGCTACACCCGAAAGGGCTATCACGGCACCACCATGGACGATATCACCAGAGAGTCGGGGCTGACTAAGGGCGGTATCTACTGGCACTTCAAGTCCAAATGGGAGATCTACATCGAGATGGTTCGGGAGCACAAGAAGGTTCATCTCGCCCTTTGGGAAAAAATCGATCAGATCAAGGTCAAGGAGGATGCTCTCTTTCAGGGGGGATTGCTCTTTCTCAAAGAGCACATCGGCAACGAATGGCTCTTCAACGTGAACAAGGAGCTCTCTATCGAAGCCACGAGGAACGCAGAGGTAAGGGTGGAGTTTCAGTCCATGTACGATGAGATCAAGGGAAACGTCAAGAGGCAGTTTCGCCAGGCCTTTGAGCAGGGACTCACACGCCAGGTGGATCTCGAGAGCACAGCAACAATCGTTGTGGCTGTGGTCGAGGGCATTTTGAATCACTACTGGCTGAGCGGAAAAACTCTCGACTACGAGAGGGTGTGGAGATCCTTCTGCGATTCTTTTCTGAACGGTATTTTGATTAGCGGAAGCCCTCATAACGGTCAAAAGAGTGGGCAAAATGAGTGAGAGCTTTTTATTTGACACAATTGCATACCGGCTAGTCGGTATATCAGCTTGGTAAATGTAAGGAGAGGTTCATGCGCTATCCGGTTGTTGTGCTTATTCTTCTGCTAGCCTGGACGCTTCCGTTTTACGGGGCAGACTCGGATTCTGTTTTGGACCGCTATATCGAAGAGGGACTCCGAAACAACCTCTCTCTCAAGCAGAAGTACTTCGACCTCGAGGAGGCCATCGAGGAGCTCAGACATGCCCGAAGAATGTTCTTCCCCTCCCTTTCCCTGCAGGCCCGCTACACCTGGGCGGCCGGCGGAAGAGAGATGACCATTCCGGTAGGAGACCTCCTAAGCGATATCTATAAGGCTCTCAACGACGTAACTCCCGGATCGCCCTATCCCACCGCTTTTGATGACCAGTCGCTGCCCGTCGTCCCGGAGCACGAGCAGGAGACCAAGCTGAGCTTTGTCCAGCCCCTCCTTATTCCTTCCACGATCATGAACCTGCAGATACAGTCGAAGATCATCGACCTACGTGAGCTCGAGGTCGCCGCCTACCGCAGGATTCTCACTGCAGAGATGAAGAAGGCCTACTTCAACCATCTCAAGGCGTTGAGCCTTGTTGCGATCTACGAAAAATCCCGTGAGGTCCTCGAGGAAAACCTTCGGGTGAGTCAGAGACTGGTGGACAGCGGCAAAGCCACAATTGACGCCATCTACCGGGCCAAGGCCGAAATTGCCGGTATCGATCAGAGCATTGCGGAGGCGGAGAAGAATCGGCGTGTCACCGCCTCTTTTTTCAATTATCTGGCTGGTCGTCCTCTACAAGCGGAGATAGAAGTTATCGAGCTCGACGGCTCTCTGAAGGGCGAGGAAATGCGATTACAGGACTCCCTGGCCAGCGCCATGATGCAGCGTGAGGAGCTCAAGCTTTTAGGAAAGAATATCGAGATCCAGGAAAAAAAGATCTGGATCTCTCGGGCAGCCAACCTACCTCAAGTTTCTGCGGTATTGGATTACGGTTTTCAGGGAGAGCGGTACAGCTTCACCCTGGATGATGACTTCTGGACCGCCTCTATCGTTATGAAGTGGGACCTCTTCGACAGCCTGAGATCTCCCTCCAAAACGCATCAGGCGTCGATAGCAAAAAAGCGTCTCGAGACTGAGCTCGAAGAGCTGAAGAGACAGATCGCCTTGGAAACCGAGGAGGCCTATCACGATCTCCTGGTGGCGCGCAAATCCATAAGCACCACCGCCGAGGAATCCTTGAGCTACGAGAAAATTTTTGAGATCGTTTCGAAGAAGTATGAGCAGGGCATCTCGTCCCAGATGGAATATATGGAAGCACGGAACAATCAAACAAACTCAGAGATAAAAAAGCTAATCGCGCGCTACGATTACCGCATCAAACAGGCCCAGCTCGAAACCGTCACGGGGCAGCCCGCTGGCAGCCCAATGAAAGCGGCTTCCAAGCCCAAGGGATAGCCGAGGAGACAAATCGAAAATGAGATATCGAGAGAAAATGGTCAATTTCGAGCGCTTCTTGCTCTTGATTGTATGTCTGGCCCTCCTTTTCGCCTGTGGGAACGGCGAGACCGAGCCGGAAGAGGCAGAGAGAACCACGATCGTAGAAATGGCGGAGGTGGCCCATAGAACCACGACCTTTCCGATTCATACCGCCGGAATGGTTTCTTTGAAGGAAACCATAAAACTCTCATTTAAGGTCGGCGGCATTATAGAGAGGATTTTTGTCGATGAGGGACAGTCGGTGGCAATGGGCCAGATTCTGGCCCAACTGGATCTCTCAGAGATACAGGCCAATGTGACAAAGGCCCAGAGCGCTTTCGAAAAGGCTCTCCGTGATCTCGAGCGGGCTCGAACTCTCTTCAATGACCGGGTTGTGACCCTGGAGCAGCTCCAGGATGCGGAAACGGCTCACGAGATCGCCAAATCAGACCTTGATGTGGCTCGGTTCAATCTGAGTCACTCCACTATTATCGCACCCTCGGCAGGCAAGATTCTCAAGCGGTATTCGGAGCAAGGCGAGCTGATAGCTTCGGGCACGCCGGTCTTCCTGTTTGCCTCTACGGAGAAGAATTGGATTATCCGCTTCGGCGTCATCGATAGAGACGTGGTGAGACTGAAATTGAATGATCCGGCTAAGGTATCCTTTGATGTCTTTCCAGGGCAGGTATTTGACGCAGCGGTATCCGAGATCGCTCAATCCGCGGACCCGCAGACCGGGATCTTCGAGATCGAGCTCACGATAGCCGATCAGGCCAAGGCGGACCTTGTTGCGGGTTTTATAGCCAAGGTCGATGTCTACCCGCGAGCAGAGCAGCGCCTCTCGTTCATTCCCATAGGCTCCCTGGTCGATGGTGAAGGAAATCAGGGCTACGTCTTTGTCGTGAATAATGCCACCTCCAGAGCCGAGAAGATTCCCGTTACGGTGGAACGGATTCTTGACGGCCAGGTGGCTGTCAGCGCGGGATTGGAGGAGGTGACCCATGTGGTGGCTACGGGCGCTTCCTACCTCGTGCAGGGCTCTAAGGTCGAGGTGAAAGAGAGCCCATGATACTTCCGAAGGCTGCAGTCGAGAATCGCCACTTCACGATAACTATCATCACTCTGCTCGTTGTGTTTGGCCTCTATGCCTTTCTGACAATGCCGCGAACCGAAGATCCGCAGATAGAGGTTCCGGGGGCCAGTGTCTCTGTAATTTATCCCGGGGCCACCCCTGTCGACCTGGAGCAACTGGTGATCAATCCTCTCGAAGAGGCTATCAACGAGATCGAAGACATCAGGCGGATCGAGTCGTTCAGCGGCGATGGGCTAGCCGACGTCGCGGTGGAGTTCGAGTTCGGAACCGATCCTGACGACAAGTACCAGGAGTTCTTGGAGAAGATTAATAGCGTTCGCCAGGAGTTGCCGGACGGCATCTTGAGGATTGATCCCTTCAAATGGGAGGTCTCAACCGTCAATATTCTTCAGCTGGCCCTTGTCTCGGAGACAGCCACCCACAGGGATTTGAGGAGGCAAGCGGAGGAGCTCGCGGACAGGCTCGAACGGATATCCGAGGTAAGAGAGGTCGAGATATGGGCGAGCCCCGAGCAGGAAGTCCGGGTTGCCGCCGATCTGGAGCGAATGTCCCGCATGAATATATCAATCGCACAGGTCATGGCAGCCATTGAGTCTTCCAACGCCAGCATCCCTGGAGGAAGCATAGATACCGGTGGGAGAAAGTTCAATGTCCGAAGCAGTGGGCAGTTCGAATCCCTCGAAGAGATAGAAGACACTATTATCAACACCAGCGGCGGAGGACTCATCTACCTGCGCGACATAGCCGATGTCTATTTCGCTGACGAGGAGAAAGAATATCACGCTCGCTTCAACGGTCAGAGAGCCATCTTTATCACCCTAAACCAGCAGAGTCATACGAACATCTTCAGAATAATGGATCGAGTTAGGCCCGCCCTAGAGGAATTCAAAGGCAACCTACCGCAGAGCATGCAGCTCTACTACGCCTTCGATCAATCCGAGAGCGTCAACCGGCGCTTCAAGCTCTTCTTCTCCAACCTTCTTCAGGGAATTGTCCTCGTTGGTTTGATTGTCCTGTTGGGGGTTGGACTGCGATCCTCCATCATAGTCATTCTAGCCATTCCTTTTTCTCTCCTTATCGGGATCGGCTTTGTTCATGTCACAGGATATGCCCTGCAGCAGATTTCCATAGCTGGATTAGTTATCGTTTTGGGCATTCTCGTTGATAACGCCATTGTCGTCACAGAAAATGTATCCCGCTTTATCCAGCTGGGGAATGATCCCAAAACCGCGGCTGTCGAAGGCACCAGTCAAATTGCATGGGCTATCACAAGCGCAACTGCGACAACGGTTTTAGCCTTTGTTCCGATCATCATGATGCAGGATAAATCCGGCGACTTCATACGCAGCATACCCGTGACGGTCGTATACACCTTGTCCGCGTCGCTGCTCGTAGCCCTGACCTTTACCCCCTATCTGACGAGTTTTGCGTTGAGAGGGGATGGGAAAGGCAACATCAGCTGGATGCATAAGCGGCTGGAGTATTTCATAAAGAACCACTACAAGAGGTTTCTGAGGTTTTGCCTCTCCCATCCGGCTTTGGTGATCGGAGCGGCTGTTTTGGCTCTGCTCGCGAGCGTATCGGTGTTCGTCTTTTTTGTCGGAGTCAGCTTCTTTCCAAAGGCCGAGAAACCTCAATTCTTTATCAACGTATACACCCCGGAGGGATCCAGTATCGGCGAAACCGATAAGGTTGTTCGGTTTGTCGAGGGAGTGCTTCTCGATAGGGATGATATAACCCATATCTCCTCCAACATTGGCCAGGGCAATCCGCGAATTTACTACAACGTCTTTTCTGAGTACGAGAGGAGCAACTTTGCACAACTCCTGGTCAAGCGGGACAGATATCATCCAAAAGAAATGGAGATTCTTATCCAATCTCTTAGGGAACGGTTCGAAAATTACCCGGGCGCCCAGATTGAGGTAAAGGAATTAGCTCAGGGCCCACCCCTCGAAGCGACTGTAGCCATCAAAATCCTCGCTAAAACGCTGAAGGATTTGGAGAGCCTATCTCGAGATGTGGAGCAGCTATTCGTAGAAACACCGGGATTGGTCAGTATCTACAATCCTCTGAGGACTTCGATAACCGATCTCCACGTCAGGATCAACCGACAGAAGGCTGGATTGCTGGGGCTTCCATTGATCGATATTGACCGAACCATTCGGGCAAGCCTTTCCGGGCTGGTAGTGTCCACCTACCGGGATGCCGAGGGTGAGGAGTACGATATTGTATTGCGCTTAAAAGGCACATCGATCCGGGACGAACCGAGAATTTTTGATTTCGATCGTATCTATATCTCTTCCCTATCAGGCGCCCAGATACCGCTCAAACAGGTTGCCAGCATCGAGTTTACATCCGGACCGGTGGAGATCCGCCACTATAACCTGGAAAGAAGCGTGACAATTACAGCCGATGTCTCTAGCGGTGTTTCGGTTACGGAGGTTACGGCTCGGCTCATCGAAAAGCTCAACCGTTACAACTGGCCGGCAGGAGCCCGCTATCACGTCGCAGGCGAAGCCGAGGGCCGCGAGCAATCCTTCGGAGGTATGGGTGTCGCCATCGTGATTGCGATGATCGCGATCTTTGGGGTGCTTATCCTTCAGTTCCGTTCCTTTTCGCAGCCCTTTATCATTTTCTCTTCCCTTCCCCTTGCGTTTATCGGATCGATTTTTGCTCTCTTTGCGAGCGGATACACCTTCTCTTTCACAGCCTTTGTAGGATTGACCAGTCTTGTGGGCATTGTCGTCAACGACGCGATCATCCTTGTCGACTACACCAATCAGCTGATCCGAAAAGGCGATGAGATGTTGAGCGCAATCGAAGAGGCGGCTCAGGTTCGCTTTATATCGATCATTCTCACTTCGGCAACCACGATCGGTGGGCTGTTGCCTCTTACCCTACGGGGAGGAACGCTATGGGCGCCGATGGGGCTGACGATCATCGGAGGGCTGTTTACCTCAACAGTGCTGACCCTCATCGTTGTTCCGGTTCTGTACAAAGTTTTTTCTCGATTCACGGTAAAGACGGCAGCCCAGGGGGTTGACCTTCCAGAAGATTCCGTATAGACAGGGGTATTGGCTCGCACAGGAGCGTTTCGTCAAACGTCTCCCGTGGGGTGCAAAAGCCGCCTGCATAGCGGCGGGCTCGGCGTGGGCGGCTGAGCCCGTCCGACTGAGCCCCCCCACCCGGTGCGTTGGCTTTTGCCAGGTAGTTGTGAAGCACCGAAGGTGCAAGTTTCGAAGCACCATCAAAGCTGTTATCGTAGCGACGCACGGCCGCCGGAGCGGCGGTGCGTCGAATCGATGGCTTCGAACCTTGCACCTTCGGTGCTTAGTCAAAGGAGGTGGCATTTCATGCAAAGGTTAGGCTTTCCCATCACAGTTGGCTAGGAAGTCGTAAGACTCGACCAATCGGATCAATCATCAGCGACTCATTAGTTTCATTCGCTCTCTGTGGAATTCCGGCTCAATTTCTTGTTAATCTAGCAAGATTTTCCGAAATCGATCTGAGCTGGAATTGCTAAATCGTTGACTGCATGGTTAAAATGGATCAAATTGTTTGGGTTGCGGGCGCAGCCAACGATATGTTTCGGGGAGCCAAGCGTAGTAGTTTAATGTCAAGAGGAGGATAATTTGTCGTCCGTTGGTGCTTTTGACTTAGCATATGCAACGACACACAACCGTTTTCTGGGGCTCTTCCGCGCGCTGAAAGGTTTCAGAGCTGCTTATGCGATAGCCATTCTCAGCCTTGCAATAGCGGCTGCATCAAAGACCGGGAGTTTCTATCTCATTCGATTTTTCGTAGATGATGTGCTCGGCAATTCAGGGCAGCGCTACCTCATAGCTCCAGTAGCTATCGGATTTGTGGGTCTTGCCCTCACTCAAGGCGCTTTCACCTTTTTGAGCGGACGTCTTTCGGCAAGAGTTTCCGAGGGGGTTGTCCGGCGGATCAGAGATTGTCTCTATGACCACATTCAGCAGCTGCCGTTCAGCTATCACGACAGGACCCCCACAGGTGAGCTCATTCAGCGATGCACTTCGGATGTAGAGGCGGTCCGTCGACTGTTCGCCATGCAGGCTGTGGCTGTGGGGCGCATCCTCTTTATGTTTATCATCAATTTCGGAGCGATTCTCGCACTGAGTATACGGCTTACCTTTATCTCGGTTGCGGTCATCCCGATAGTCGTGGCGCTCTCGATCTTCTTTGCGCGCTGGATCGCCAATGCCTATGATAGGTACCAGGA
>CAZLRN010000092.1:0-12489 GCA_964561715.1 uncultured Spirochaetales bacterium | reverse complement strand
ACAGTAAATCGGCATTTCCTTCCGATTCCTCAAATCACACCCCGGGTATCTACACAGGCCAACACATCCAGAAGCAGTTTGTTCTCAAGCTTCATCGATTCGGTGGAAAGTACGAACTCGATCTCACTGCTTTTGTAGTTCTTGCCAAAGGTTTTTCGCACCATCTCTCCGAAGGCCTGAAGCGCTAGAGCTCCGAAGATGTTGTCCCTAAGATGCACGGAAAATGTAGCCTGTAAGAACTCGGTTTCGTAGTAGGCGATGTACTCACCCTCTCGACCCTCAACATGCCGGATGATGATCTGAATATGTCCTCTCTCTTTCATGATTCTTTCTCCTTCTTTAACACTCTTCATCACAGGGGACCACCCAATAGCCTTCCACCCCGTAGAGGCAGGAGCCGATCACCCGGCGGTGATCCGAACTCTTTGGGGGAGAGGGGCAGACCACAAACACGGGCTTGAGTTGATCCAGGGCGGAGCGGTACACCAGCTTTGAGCCTTTACCCCATTGGCCGGTGTAAGGGTCAGTGGGAAACAGCACGACCAGGCAGCTTCTTTTGACAAGCCACAGGGTGCGTCTTCGAAGCGCTGCTTTGGGGGAAAGACCCTCCGGCACCACCGCCGAGACGAAGAGTCCGTAGTTGGAAGGTTACCTTCCTCTCCTGCTGAATGCATAACTACAAAGACCCGATCTGCATACTCTGAGGCAGAGAGGGCTTTTCTTAAACACCGCTCCATTCCTGAGGCACAGCCCACCCAGAAAGAGAATCCATCCCGGGCCAGTCCTCCGGTGAGAGCCTGACACGCTCTCTGGGGCACCTAATCGTGCCGGGAGCCTGCAAAGAGCACCCCCTGCTGCCCGAGGGGGAACCGAACCTCCGACTCTCCACCTCCCAGCGGCACGATGTAACTTACCATAGTGTAACCTCCAATCTTTCATTATTTTCATTGAAGGCGCCATGCAATATTTGATTAGTGATTCAAGTCTTTTGAGGTTTTTTTCGCTTTTTTTGCAGAGATTTTTTCTGCCTTTTTATATGCTGGCGGAAGTCTTTAAGTTCCAACTACCAGAGATACGGATGTTTAGCTTTTTTCATATGCCTTTAGAAATTTTTATTGACTTAGACTTGCTTTATATCTTCCTCCGCCTCGCTATTTCTCTGCAAGAAAAAAATACTTTATCAGCAGCTAACATAGCATGCTCAATCAGCTTCAATAATACTTAGCCTCAAGCCGCTAAAGTATACGGTTAAAATTGAGTGAATCATGGCGCAGGTTAGGCTTCCACCTCAAACTGTAGTCCAACGCGATATGCATCTTCGAGATCCAAATCTGCGGCCCGCCCGATGTGAGGAATCGAAGGGCTGCGGGACGCGAGCGCTCGATAGACGAGATAGGTAGTTTCCAGTTGGTCGTATTCCCCCCTGCTCGAGGATCATGAATGATTTGAAATCGATTACTCGCACGCTTCCGAGTTCAGTTCAGCAGTGCCGGTACAGATCCCAGTCCAGGTAGTTGGTGACCGCCTCTTCAATCACATCGGCACAGTGGGAACGTACCATGCCGACGTGGTGCTCGAATCCGCTCCTGCACATGAACTTCATCAGCTGCTGCAAGTCGTTGACCCGGCAGACGCCGATACCGCCGTCCATATCATAAGGATCTTCGGTGAACTCTCCCTCGCCCAAGTAGGCCCGAATCTCCCCTTCGGTATCGTCGGTGTCCATCCGGAAAAAGGTCATGGGTCCGGCGGCCACCTTGCCCTTAATGGCACCGAAGGAACGATCGTAGCCCAGCGAAGCCCCCAAGATATCCAGGTTGGATATCTCGATGGAATTGCCCATGAAGCTTTTGGGGTAGTTGCTGCAGTGGGTCACGACGCACATCTCCCGATCCTCTCCGAAGTTATTGTTCCAATCCAGTAAAGCGGAGGGATTACCCGACGCCAAAGCCAGAGCGTACATTGAGACCGCCCCCGCGATGTCCACCTCACACGCCGAGGGGATCATCCTTTCCCCAAGCATGCTCATGGCCGTGCAAGAGGCACAGCCGTAGTTCTTCTGTATCGACTCCCAGCACTGCACGGCGCAGGCGTCGATGTTGTTCTCCTCGATCCAGCGCTCCAAGGCCACGCAAAATCTGGCATTGCGCAGGATATTGACGTCGGGTATCTCTCCCGGGATCGAGCCGTACTCCCGCATCTCGTCTACCTTGTCTTTCACGACCTTCTCGTCATCTTTGAGCTGCGACGCCGCAGCGAGCATCTCGGAGAGGTCCACAGGAACCACAGTGATGCCCGTAGCCTGCAACAGCTTTTCGCTGGCTCGGACCGTATTGAAGGCAACCGGTCTGGCTCCTACTTGGCCGATCAGAGCGTGAGTCAGACCCTGGACCACCCGACAGACCTGGGAGAAAAAATCCAGATCACGAGCGAACACATCGCTCGCAACCTTGCAGGTGTGGTAGGTGGTGTCGGTGAAGGAAAAGCCATACTGGTAGAGGTTGTTGCAAACCGACAGCTTCCCGCAGAAGGCGTCCCGCCGACTCTGGATATCTACCTTGTCGTTCTCATCATCCTCGGCGTGCACCAGGATGGGCACACGTATCTCAGCCTTATCCAGGACGTTGGCGATCCCCAGCTCATCCCCGAAGTTTTGCAGGCTGACGATGATGCCGTCTATCTCGTAGCGCTTCTCGTTGAAGAGCCTGGCGCACTTATGGGCGTCCTCTATAGTCTCAATCGCCCCGGTGGGAGTGGCGTTTTCCGGCAGGATCACCGTCTCGAAGCCCATCTTCTCCATCTGGGCCAAGAGCTTCTTCCTGCCCTCCCTAGCCAGCTTTGGGTTGAAAATTCCCCGGGTTCCTACTATAACGCCGAAGGTCTGCTTCTTCTTCATATCTTGTTCCTCCCTAATTCGCAGAGTGTCCTCATCAGAAGACTCCAGGTTCATGCTCTCTATCGATAGAAGATCGGATCAGTCGTACGACGCCCTTTGCGGTCAGTGTTGGAGTGCCTCGCGGACTCCGGTCTTGATGGCTTGCAGGCCCTGATAGACTTTTCCGCCCACAAACGCCACAGGCATGATCTCCACACGCATGCCATGCTCACGAAGCCGCTTCTCCAGCTGGGCCAACCGTTTCGGTTCGCGAACGTCGAGCTGTGCGACTCGCACCAGCCTACTCGCCGCCAGTGCAGCTCGAGGAAGCTCCCACTCGAGATACTGCTGGCATACCCTGCAATCGGGCTCCAGGTATAAATCGATCAGCACCACGGAGTTCTCGTATGAGATCAGATGGGTCTCATCGCTGTATAGTTCTTCGAACTTTCGGCACTCGTCGCAATCTGGCCTCGGGGGAATCCCAGCCACAGTTGCCGGGAGCTCCGCAGTGACCACGATCCGACGATTGTCCAGCTCAGATAGACTCGACTTGACCAGAATCTGCCGTGAAAGCTTTCCAGTGTATCCTTCGGGGGTGTACGTGGCCTGCACTGCCGCGGATTCCAACGGATCAAGCACCAAGCGGTCCGGTTTCAGGATCAGCGCGGAGCTAACGTTCAGGAAATCGAGACGGACCACGTGGGAGCGCGACGGATTCTTAACGGAGAAACTCGTAGCAACCGGCCGTGAATCCGGAATCGTGCCCAGGTTTACCTCCGTCGGGACCTGAGCCGCTAAGGTAATACCAAGAACCAACCTGAGAACGAAAAGGACCTCCCTGTAGCAGGCTCTGTACATCCCTATGGATCCTTTCTACTCATCCTTTGACCCGGGGCAAAACCGTAGACGCCTATGCGGTGTAGAGGTGACAGTATACATCTCTGCCATCCTGCACCCGCGTCGCCTCGGGCCGAACGCTCCAGCACTCTTCCATTACCTGGGGACAACGGTTCGCGAACCGGCATCCGAGAAGACCGTACTCCTTGGTCTCCAAGTCAGACATCTTTTCCCTTTTGGCCCATTTGATCCCGACATGAGCTACCGAGGCAAGAAGAAGCTGGGTATAGGGATGCAGCGGCTTGTTCAGAACGTCGCCAGCGCGGCCAAACTCCACGATACAACCTCGATACAGGATAGCGATCACATCGCTAATGTAGTATGCGGTAGCCAGATCGTGTGTGATGTAGAGAAAGCTTGTCTGGTAATCCTGTTTGATCTTGCGGAATAGGTTCACAACGTTCATCCGCAGAGATGCGTCAATCATACTCACCGGTTCGTCCGCCACGATCAGCTTGGGCCGGGGAATGAGTGCGCGGGCAACGGAGATTCGCTGCAGCTCGCCTCCCGAGAACTGATTCGGATACTTACCCACGACATCGTCGTAGTGGAGGCCCACTGAGTGCAGGGCTTCTTCGATTTGCGTTTCTGCCTCCTCCCCGGCCCTGGCCTTGTTGATGAGCATCGCGGTATCCCTGAGGTAACAATCCACTTTCCGGTAAGCACTGAACGCCTCAAACGGGTTTTGGAAGATCGGCTGCACGAGATGGCGCAATTCCTGGAACGTGATCTGACGATCACCCCGCGAGACGATCAGCCGGTCCTCGACCTCCAGACGCCCGGCGTTCGGATCAACCAGTCGGAGCAACACCTTGGCTAGGGTAGTCTTGCCGCTGCCCGACTCGCCGATCAGACTGACTACGACCGGCCGATCGCTCTTGACTTCGAAGGTAACGTCATCCAGCGCGTTGATGCGGATACGATGGAAGAGGCTTCCCAGAGAGTACACTTTGGTCAGGCCCCGGACTCCAATAACGGTTCTTGTCACAGGTCAATCCTCTGGAAAGAAGCACGTGGCCCGATGACCTTCGCTGAGTTCGCGGAATTCCGCCGGTCATCCATCGTACTCACCCCGCTCGCGGGCGAAGCGTTTAAGCTTGGCGAAAAAGTCCTCGTGGATAAAACGCGCGTCGATGTCCTCATAGACGCGAATGGGCCGATTGGCACCAGTGTGACGGTAGTGCATTGTAGGCTCGAACTCCGGCGCCGGGCGCCAGCTCCAGGCGCCACAGTCCGGGTACATGATAACGCCGACGCACGGCGAGTCGCCCAACGAGCGGTACTCCATGGCGGAAGCCGCTGTTTTGAGGTTGTGCTCGACCAGCTGCTCGACCAGGTATTTGCCAATCTTCCCGCACGGGTAAACCTTCTCCGCCAGCTCGGCCAAGCTCACCGGCATGCGCCGATAAACGCTGCGCGGGATCTGCCACAGTTCCAGCCGCGAGCGCATGAGCACGTTGGCGGCATTGATGTCATTGGACAGGTTGTACTCGCGGCCCCCTTCGGGCCATTTTCCTCCACCTATCCAGATTACCCTGAGATTGCGCGATTCGATCTTCGGCTCCAGGAGCAGCGCGGACGCCATATCGGTGAGTGGACCGTAGAAGGCCACGTGCAGCGGCCGCGGGTCGTCCTTCAAGGCCTGCTCGATGATCAGGGACGCGCCGGGAGATTCGACAGGTGTGCGCTCGTCGGGCATGGCACGCTCGCCGCCGTCGGCAACGTGGACCTGGTCGCGGAGATCCATGAGATCGAGCAGGAGCATGGTCTCGTCGTGGCTGTCTCGGAGACTGTGGGGCGATTTGGCGGTCCCGAAGTGAGCGGGAATTACGCCGTGAAGCTCAAACGCGGGCGTCAGTATGGCGTGCACAATGGCGTACTGATCGTCGGCTTCGTTTTTTGCATCGGTGTTCACGATCACACGAAGTCTCTTGTCGACCGGAAAGTCGTACTGCATGTAATCTCCTCCCTCAGGTGCTGTTTTCGCGGACATCTGCAACCTCCGTCGTAGCGATTTTTCTCGTCCTCGACGTCGTCGGTGGCTCGCCTAACCCAGCCACGGCTGCCGAATTGGTTTGGTCGCGGGGCACAGCTACTCCTCGGGAAAGAAACAAGCAGCCTTGCGGCCAGAACTCAGCTCCGCCAGCTCCGGTTCTTTCTCCCGGCAAATAGCCTGAGCTTTCGGGCATCGCGGCGCAAATCGGCAGCCGCGCAGCTCGGAGTACAGGCTCGGAGGCTTGCCCTTCGCTCCCTGACGAACGCGGTCATCCCCCACTTTAGGAAGGCTCTCGATCAGCATCCGGGTGTAGGGGTGACGTGGGCGGGAGAATACCTCCTCGGTGGGACCATACTCCACGATCTTGGCGGCATACATGATCATCATACGGTGCGTGAGCTGATAATGAACCCCCATGTCGTGTGTGACGATGAATATCGTGTTCCCGAGCGCCTCCTGCACCTCGGCGAGCAGCAGCAGGATTCCCTTTTGCACCACAACATCGAGAGCGGTGGTTGGCTCGTCGGCGAGAATGATGTCGGGATGGAAAAAGGTGGCCAGCGCCACCATGACGCGCTGTTTCATCCCACCCGACAGCTGATGCGGGAAGGAATCGAGTACCTCCACCGGCAGGTCGAGCTCCCTCAGGTACTGCCGCACCCGCTCGAGCGTGGTCCGCTGCTCCCCCCGTCCCCGTGCGCCCTGGAAAACGATGTCCTGGCTGTACCCGGCCCGGTCGAGGAACTGGTTGCGGATTCGAATGACGGGATTGAGAGAGCTCATCGAGCTCTGAGGGATATAGGCTATCCTGCTGAACCAGTAGTCTCGGATGGTCTCATGCGTAATGATCTCTGCGCCGAGTTCGAAGCGAATACTGCCGCGCGTGAGTGACAACGGAAACTCCAGGCTCCCGTACAGGAGCTTGAGAAGCGTGGTCTTCCCACACCCGGACTCCCCGGCAACGCCGATGATGCCCCCTCCGCGGATGTCGAGGCTTACGCCGTCGACGGCGTTCACCGTACCGCGCACCGTTGTGTATGTACCGACCACGTCGCGTAGCGATATGGCCACCGTCTCCCGTCTTGAGGCTACTTCCCCGTGCAAGTGCGTGGCGTTGCTCTTCATGAGTGTCCCCGTCGTTCAGCGAAGAGCTGATTGTACCCGGTCGAGGTCAGAAAAAGCCCAAGAAAGAGCAGGCTGATGGCAACGACCGGTGCACCGATCCACACGTAGTTGCCCGTCATGATGGCACTGTAGGTGTTGGGCCAGTAGACAGCGGAGCCGAGCGTCGGCGTCTCTACGTCGGACAATCCGATGATGGCAAGGGCGGCCTCAATGTTGATCGCGTACAGAATCGAGTTGATGAATCCTACCACGGTGTACGCGAACACATACGGGAAGATCTCCTGGACCACGATCCTGGCAGTCCCGCATCCGGAGAACCGCGCCATGTTGATGAACTCCCGCTCGCGCACCGACAGTGCCACCGAGCGTATCGTTCGGCCGTTCCATGCCCATCCGAAGGCGATCAGGATTTCCACGATTGCAGGAAACCCGGCTCGTCCCCGGACGAGCGTGCTCAATACAATGAGGATCGGAAACGTCGGAATGACGATGAAGGAGTCATTGAGGAGCATGATGAACCGGTCGGTCTTGCCGCCGCGGTAGCCTGCCACCAGTCCGACCGCCAGCGAGATCATCGTCGTACACGCCGCCACGGTGAGCCCGAGGATCATCGAGTTGCGCACGGACTCCGTCAGGAACCAGAAGATGTCCTGGCCCATGGCGTTGGTTCCCAACAAGTGTTCCGCGGACATCGGCAGGTAGGGCAGGTACGATCCCTGCGCCGACGGATCCACCGGTGCCAGCCAGCTCACCCCGAAGGCAAGGACGACGAAGAACAACAGGATTGCCAGACCGATCTTCAGACGTATGTTCCAGCCCATAGCCTCACCGATGGCGGATGCGGGGGTCGAACAAGGGGTAGATCAGATCGATCACCAGTGTCGCCGTGGCCACAGCGACGATGGTGACCGAAACCGTCCCGTAGAGCAGGTTGTAGTCGCCGTCACCGATCGCACGCCTCATGAGGAGCCCCACGCCCGGGTACGAGAACAGCATCTCGGTGATGAGCGCGCCGCTGAAGATGTTTCCGAGCTGCAGCGCCAGCGACGTGACCTGGGGGAGAATCGCATTACGGAACACGTACCGGTACATGATCTCGTGGTCCCGCACACCCTTTAGCCGGGCGTAGGTGACGTAGTCCTCTTCCTTGGCGGAATAGGAGAGCGCCTTCATGCCCAGGATGTTGTAGCCGAGCCCCGCCAGTACCAGAGCGGCGGCTGGCAGCGCCGAGTTGTAGGCGATGTCCTTGACCTTCTCGAGGCTCAGAGGGCCGGGCATGACGGTGAAGGTCAGCGGGAAGATCGGCATCAGGAACGCGAACAGGATGATCAACACGATAGCGAACACGTAATAGGGGACGGGATAGATGAGCACCCCCAGGGTTTCGATGATCATCGCCGAGCGGCGATTATGAAAGTACCCGGCGGTCAGGCCGATCAGGTTACCGATGATCCAGGCGAAAACCGTGGCGGTGGCCAAAAGACCCGCAGTCCAGGGCAGTGAGGCGGCAATGAACTCTGAAACTGGCTTCGGGAAAGCCGACAGAGAGGGGCCGAAATCGAACGTGAACACCCGCCTGAGGTACCCGACGTATTGCTCGAACAACGACCCTTCCAGGCCGTACATCTCCGCGAGCGCCTTGCGTATCTCTACCACCTGCTCGGCCGTAAGGGCCACGCTACTTTCCTGTGCCAGGCTCCCGATATACTGCTCGATGGGGTCCGCAGGCATGAGCCGCGGAAGGATGAAGAGGATGCTGATACCGATGAACAGCACCGCCAGGTAGGTCACGAACCGAGAGACCAGATACTTGAGCAGATTCACGGCGAGACGCCCCTTTCTGTCTTGACTGCACGCAACAGCCCAAAAACAGGCCTGCGGCGGCGGCACGGCCAACCGCAGGCCCGCATGCGTTGTCTACCTGTAACTCACACTACTACCGCCCGGTGGGCTTCAGGTGCATGACCACGTGTTTGAAGTTGCTCCACCACGTTAGCGGTGTGGAGTAGTAGTTGTCGGCTGTCGGCCACCCCTCCCAGTAGTACCAGTTCTCCGGGATGGTGGTCGGGATGTCAGACAGGTTGATCACGGCCATGTCCTCGATCATCATCTTCAGGACCTCGCGCTGCATGTCCACGAGCCGCGGATCGTCGGACGGCATGTTCAGCATCTGCTCGACGAGCCGGTCGGCCTCCGCATTGTCCCAGCGCAGTAGGTTGTCCACGATCCGCTCTGCCGAGTCGGGGGGCTTCAGATACTCCTGCCGCAGTCCCCGCATGAACTGGATCGGCGACACGTAGGAGCACTGCGGCCAGAAGATAAGCGCGTCGAGCAAGTCGTTGCGGTAACGCGTCAGGTTGTGCTCGGCCTGGTCGGTCTGCTTGGCTACCACATCGACGCCGAACTTCTTCCAGCTGTCGGCGATGGCGAACCCCATCCGCTGCAGAATCGTGTGCCAGTCACCGGGAAACACGAGGATCGGTTGCCAGCGCTGGCCGTCCGGAAGCCGCCATTTGCCGTCGGCACCTCGCTGCATGCCCGCACCGAGCATCAGCTTTTCAGCCTCTTTCGGATCGTACTTCCACCAGCCAAGACCCATCAGGGTGTCGGTCTCCTCACCCTTGGCGGGCAGGCCGGTCACGCCGCGTTGCCGGAGAATGTCCTTCATATCTTCCGCATAGTTGCGGTTGAACGGTCGGTACCCGTCCTCCAGCTTGAAGTTCTGCAGCCAGGGGATCAGCGGATCGAAGTACGTCTCCTTCATCCACGGCTGAGCCACCATCGGGATCGCCGACACGCGGAAGGCGCCCCCCAGCGCTGACAGCGTGACATTCTTGAGGTCGGTGGCCAGAGCCAAGGCCCAGCGGACGTCCTTGTTGTTGAACGGCACTTCCCCAGCGTTGAATTGAATGCCGAAGGCACAGGCGTCGTCATTCCAGAAGTAGGGGAACTTGTCCGAGAATGTCCTGACCTCGGGATTGCGTCGCTGCACGGCCTGGATGGCGTCCCAGCTCATGAAGGTGGCTGCATCGAGGTCGTTTTGAATGAACGCCGCCACCTGCTTGTCTTCGGGTCCGACGCCCTGGTAGACGACGTAGGTCGGCCCCGGCCGCTCGTCGGTGTACACCTGCCATCCAGAGCGCTCCCAGTCATCGCGCAGCTTCCAGATCTCCCAGAATCCGTTGGGGTCGTACTTGTCGAGCGCGTAGGCGCCCAACGTCACCGGCTTCGAGTCCTTGAACTGCGTTATGTCCGGCTGAGCCTCGTAGATGTGTTTCGGCAGGACGTACAGCACGCTCGCGCCCCAGGTCCACACGCCGTAGTTCTGGGCGAAGTAGTAGTCCGGCCTGTTCGTCTCGATCTCCAGCGTGTAGCGGTCGATCAACGTGGCGGATTTGTGCTGGTCCTTGAGCGCCCCGGCACGGGGCAGCTTGTCGGCGTGCTCCTGCACCGTCTTCAGTGTGTAGACGAAGTCCTCGGCCGTGAGCTCCACCCCATCGCTCCAGTAGATCCCGCGGCGCACGCGGACCCGGAACCGGGTGAAGGAGTCATTCAGGACCTCAGGTGGCCCGGCCGCCAGCTCGCTTACGGTCTCACCTGTTCCCGTGTCGGTCTCCCACAGGTACATGAACCCCAGCATGCGTATAGCGCCCCACCTGTTGTAGCTCAGGTAGGGATTGAAGATGTCCGGAGCCGAGGACCTGTTGTCGAACCTCTGCACGATCACCGTCTCGTTGCGCGGCGTGTTGAACGCCGTCATCGCCGCCGCCGGTTGCGGTTGCACCTCCGTTTTCCCCCCCGCAAGCACAGTGGTCGCTGCCGTCATAACCATCAGCAGCGCCGCCAGCACCAATAGAACACTTTTTTTCATCGTTTCGACCTCCTTCGGGTGTATGAATCTCCCGAGCGGCGGCTTCCAAGCCCCTGCTCGAGCCGTGAACCTCACCCGCGTTGACGAATCTCATCGCAGGTGGAGTCACAAACAAACAAAAACATAGCAGACCGAATCACGTCTGTCAAGCTGTCAATAGAAAGAATTCAAAAGAAATTTGCGTGTTTACGCAAGATTGTTAGACAAGACCGAAACAAATCCGCAATAACCCCTAGAAGTCGTCCGTAGCTATCGTTTGAGCACGAGCGACGATCCATGGTTCTTCCGGACAAAAACGCCTCGAGCGGCACGCCGGTATTTGCAATAGATATTCCGTTTTCTTCTGAATACTTACGAATTCTACTTGCAGCGTCCGCGAAAAAGTGCTTCAATCTACCACATGCCCTTCTCCAAGGAGAAAAACGAGTACTGCCTTTCGCCCACTGAGATCTCAGAGAAGGCCAGGTCCATTCGCCGGCGAATCATCAAGATGAACGCGATGGCAGGCCAGGGTCACACCGGCGCTGACCTCTCAGAGACCGATATCCTTGCAACCCTGTTCTTTCGCGTGCTGAACGTGAGAAGAGACTGCCTGGATCACCCCGAGCGAGACAGGTTCATCCTGAGCAAGGGCCATGGCATCGGCGGATTCTACTGCGTCCTTGCCGAAGCGGGCTACATAGAGGAGTCTCTTCTGGACACCTATCTCCGGTTCGACTCCCGCCTACCCGGACATCCGGTGAGGCAGAAAACACCGGTCATCGAGTTGAACACGGGCGCTCTGGGGCACGGGCTTTCGGTTGGTGTAGGGTTGGCGCTGAGCGCCAGGATGAATGGACGGCGCTTCCGCGTTTTTGTTCTTACCGGCGATGGCGAGCTCCAGGAAGGCTCCGTGTGGGAAGCCGCAATGAGCGCAGCCAGATTCGAGCTGGGCAACCTGATCGTCATCGTGGACCGCAATGGACTTCAGTTAGCGGACCGAACCGAGCGGATCATGCCTCTCGAGCCGTTGGCCGCCAAATGGGAGGCGTTCGGATTCGAAACAAGAGAGGTCGACGGACACGATCCCGCTGCCATGATCGAAGCTATCGCAGATCTCGACCTACGGGGCGGCAAGCCTCATGTCTTGATCGCCAAAACGATCAAGGGCAAAGGGGTCTCGTTCATAGAAGATCAGGCCGCCTGGCATCACAGGATACCTGTAGACGACCAGGTCGCTCGGGCGATCGAGGAGCTCGAGTGATGCAGAACGTGGACATGCGCGACGGTATGATCTCGGCTCTCATACGCGCTGTGGAGCAGGGCGTTGATCTGATCGTCGTGGTCAGCGACTCCACCAGCACTTCTCGGATAGCGCCATTTAGAGAGCGTTTCCCTGGGCGCGTGGTCGACGTGGGTATTGCTGAGCAGAACCTGGTTGGGGTAGCCGTCGGACTTTCGCTGGGAGGCCACGTCGCCGTAACAGCCAACGCGGCTCCGTTCCTGGTGGCAAGGGCGAACGAGCAGGTCAAAAACGACGTCTGCTACTCTCAGACAAACGTAAAGCTAGTGGGTCTCAACGCTGGAGTAGCCTATGGCGCCCTGGCCAGCACTCACCACGCCATTGACGACATATCGATCGTGAGGGGATTCGGCGATATCCTCATCTTCGCCCCCGCCGATGTTGTGGAGGCTGAGCGGATTTTTGCCTTTGCCCTGGATTATGTCGGACCGGTCTACATC